>JAZNFD010000331.1:0-1891 GCA_045588975.1 Acutalibacteraceae bacterium
ATCAGCTTTCAGGCGGTCAACAGCAAAGAGTTGCAATTGCAAGATTGCTTGCCGCTTCACCTTCTTTGATACTTGCGGATGAGCCGACAGGAAACCTTGATTCCAAAAACAGCAAAGAGGTTATCGGCTTACTAATGAAAATATGCAAGGAAGAACGCAAGACCCTGGTTGTAATTACCCATGATGAAACAATAGCAAATTGTGCAGACAGAATACTTCGCATTGAGGACGGCAAAATAGTTTCCGAACAACGAAAAGCGGTGATGTAAATGAAATTTTACAGTGTTCTTGCTAAAAAAAGATTTGCGGCAGAGAAAACGGAATTTGTTCTGCTTGCGGTAACAATAGCTATATCGACTGCGGTTTTGCTTCTGACGCTTTCTATGAGTACAAACTATCTCACATTTTTAGTTAAAAATTCTCAAAGCATCACCGGCGGCAGTTTTTCACAGCTTCTGAAAAACAATTTTGAAAACCTTTCCGACATCGGTGAATATACAGGAGAGTTTTTAAATTACCTCCAGACCGGAGCTTCAGACAATGTTGCTGAAAAGGTCAGTCCGAAGCCGAATTCGTCTCTGAGCATAAATGGCTATTTCCAGAACCTGGCGGAAGAGTCAGCACCTCTTCTTCCTCCGCAGGCAGAAAATTCAGAATCAATCTTTTCGCCAACGGCCAGTGTTGAAAATATGCCGTCAACAATTTTTCTGCTTTCCGTAGTTGTATTATTTATGATTAATACAACAATTTCCATTGTATTCAGACTGTGCCGAAAAGCCCGAAGAAGCTTTCTGATAACAATGCTCGGTTCCGGAGATACAATGAACGGGATAAAGAAGTACGTTCATAAAGAAACTCAATATATTCTTATCACAGGTGTACCTGCGGGGATTTTACTTGGAGTTATCGGTATTTACACTGTCCGATTTTTCGGCAGGATATATTTTCAAAACCAAAGTTTTTCGCCATTCCCCGTAAACATCCGGATTTCTTTGTCTGCTTTGGCTGTAACGGTAATGATAATAGCATTACTGACCTTCAGGTTTTCCAAAAAAGCATACAAGAACGTGTCAATTAAGGGAGTAGCATCCGCACTGAAAACCAAGCTGACATCCGATAACGGTATAAGAACAATGACTGCAAAGCCGGAAAAATACCTTAAAAAAAGTATGGCGCATTTCGTGTCAATCGGCAATTTTTCAAGCAATATTATGAACTATATCGGTATGATAAGCTCAACAAGCATCACACTGCTCATTTTTGTTATAATTATTATGGTGTTTGATATTGTCAGAAATTACGGTGGCAAGGAAATCTTGTCTTACAGTTCTCAAATGATTGAATTCAGCTTCGCATCTGAAATCTACTTTTTTGCAGTGGCAAGTGCGCTTGTTGCAGTCTCAGTACTTACTGTATTCAGTTCAGTTTTTGCAAATATAACCTCGAATACGGGCATATACGCTCTTATGCGTTCCTCAGGTTCAAATGTCGGTGAGGTTCTGCGGACTGTTCGTAAAGAAGGCAACATAACATCACTCACTTGTTGTGTTGTTGCTTCATTTGTTACGATGTTTATCACAGTCAACACTTCGGCAATGTATGAAAACGACAGTCGGGTTATATTCAGCGGTTCGTGGAAAATCTTGCTGGTTGTAGCATCAGCAATACTGCTGATGTATACAAGTGTTTTTGTAACGACTTATTTTATGAGGAAGAAAATAAGAAGGCTCGATATGATCGGTACTCTTAAAAATTTATTTTACTAAAAAGAATAAACCGGATAGATGCACAACAAGTAACGGATTGCAGTTGTAACCCGTTACTTGTCATTTTTCGTCAGTTAATACAAAAAAATCCTATTTCACATCAAACAAATTTCTATAAAAAAGTA
>JAZNFD010000332.1:0-3202 GCA_045588975.1 Acutalibacteraceae bacterium
CGACGAGAAAAATTATGAACGAATTGTAAATCGGCATAATTTGAAAATGAGGTTTTTGCAAAAGTGGGTATCCACTCGCCCTGCTTGCAAAGATAGTGAACGGTGAAAACGGGAACTGTTTTGCAAGCGGGATTTGCGAGAGTGTATATACACTTGCCCTGCTTGCAAAGTTAGTGAATGGGTGAAAACCGGAACGATTTGCAAGCAACTTTTGGCAAGTTGTATCCACATTTGCCTTGCTTGCCAAGTTACAAATAGGGCAAATTGGCAAGCAAAATGCAAATCCTACGTAGGTTTGCACTGCTTGCTAAAGAATGAGCAAGCAGCAAAATAAGGTGTTTATCAATAAAAAAATCAGCCTGCAGAATTGTAAAAAATCCGCAGGCTGAAACTGTTTGTGAAATTAAATTATGTCATATCTTCTGTTTACAAATTCATATCCGTAATCAACAGAAGTAAAGTTGCCGTGAGTTTTTGCATAATCACCGTGTTGAATATCATCAAAGGGTAACGCACCCTTATTCAATATATCATTGGTTACGAAAGAAAATATTGTGCGATACAAATTTTCGTTTTCTTTGCCCTCGGCAAAACGGATTTCACAGCAGTTGTTGAGCCGCATTCCGTGAACTTCATCAATGCCGCATCCGGCAACGGCAATCAATTCTCCGTTTTCAAAAACTCCGTATTCAAGATTGTTTTCATCGAGATAATCTTTCTCGTTGAGCAGGTGATTTATATAACCGTCTTTCTTACCGTTCGCCCATTTGAGAATTGATTTTTTATCGGAAGGATTAAGCAAACGGATAACAATTCCGTCGGGCAGTTTTGCTTCAATCGGCTCTCCCGAATACAACGCTTGCTGTGTAACTTTCAGCTTTCCTTCAACTCCGTAAGATTTCAGAATTTCATAAATTTCCGTTTCGTCTTTTGTTGAGTAAAATGTTTTTCTTTGAGGAAATCGTTTTATCCATTCCGTTAAAAATTTAAAATTATCTGTCATAAATTCAAGATAACTTTTACCGTTTCCGTCGTCACCGATTCCGATAAAACCGTTTTCGAAATTACCGTTCGGTGCGGCGATTTCAAGACCGCAATATTTTATTGTTGTGCAAAAGTAACCGTATCGCTTTGCATCTTTTTCAAGAAGATAATCAATAACGATGTCGGAATCAACAAGTTGAAAATCGGGGTTGCTGTGAATGAAACGGGCAGCAACAGTTTTGTCTGTTATCTCACCAAGATACATTATCTGATTTTTGGTTTTGGAACGGTACTCGCTCGGAGTAACTCCGTATTTTTTCTTGAATGCCTTTGTAAAGCCTTCGTGAGAATCATAACCGATTTCAAGAGCAATTTCCAAAACGGATTTGTCTGTGGTACGAAGCAATTTTGTTGCATTTTTTAAACGGACATAATTCATATATGCCGTTACGGTAAAACCCGTGTGAGTAAGAAATATGCGATTGAAATAATCGATGGAAAAGCCTGCGTTTGCGGCAACATCTTCAACGGATATTTCGTTGTCGGCTGCATTTTGTTTTGCAAATTCAACAGCTTTGAATATGAGTTCTGTGTTCTCCATAATACATTCTCCTGTGTTCAGATTGATTGTAAAAATCGATTTCTACAACACAATTATATCTGCAAACAAAAATGTTTTCTTGAACAAATACGATTTGTTTGGGTTGTCATATACTGAAATTATATATCTGATTCACCGTCAATTCAAGTGTTGCAAAAACAAACCGATAAAATATAATTATATTTGAAATTCTCACTTTATGTCGTGTTCAAAATCCACGTTTTTTGATATTATCATTGTGAAAGGAGACGAAATTATGGATGTGCGAAAAATAGGTGTTTTTCTGAAAAATCTGCGCAAAGAAAAAGGACTGACACAGGAACAACTTGCCGAGATTTTTGGCGTAGCCGGAAGAACTGTATCAAGATGGGAAAACGCATCGAATATGCCAGATTTAAGTATGATTATTCAAATTGCAGATTTTTTTGATGTAGAAGTTAAAGAAATTCTGAATGGTGAAAGGGATGATGATAAGATGAATCAAGAAACAAAAGAAACGCTTGAAAAGGTAGCAGATTACAACAAGATAGAAAAAGAAAAAAGAATAAAAACTTTTGTCACATCATTTTTAGCAACAATAATTGTCGGAGTAATAATACTGAATATTCAGTTAATTATGTATTTAGACATCAAGTACATTGCAGGCGAAGCAATAATTATATTGGTTGGCAGTATTACGGCAGTTGTTATGACTATAAGAGATGGGCTGTGGGGAAAACCAAACCGCATATCTGCAATCAAAAATGATATAATCACAAGTGGAGCTATGGCAGCATTGTTTTCAATTGTCGCAGCATTTTTAATTTACAAATTCACAAATAATATTCAAAGGTCTGTTATATGTGCAGTTAGCTTCTTTTTTGTTATTTATATTATCGGATTTGTTGTTTTGAGAATCCTTGCATGGTTAAGCAATAAAAAATTAGATCAAACATTATCAGGAAATGACGTGAAGGTTGATATCGATAAGGATATTTCTGATTGATGGGGAATGGTAGATTTTTTATAGAAGTTTATTAAATCCTTATTTTTTATTGAAATGAAAATGAATATTCACAACTCCTTCGGCGGATAATCTGTCGGAGGAGATTTTTTCGAATAAAACCCTTTTAACGCTTATGCAAAATTGTATTTGACAACTATATTTATTTGTGCTACAATGATTACACAATATAATATTAGGAGGTGAAACGATGGAAATCATCAGCAAAAGGCTGAAAGAGCTCCGTGAAAGTGTGGGTCTTTCTCAGAACAAACTTGCTCAGATTTCGGGAATGAAGCAGTCGAGCATCAACCGATATGAAAACGGTTCGGCAACACCTTCGCCTGAAAATATGGTTAAGCTTGCAGATTACTACGATGTTTCTCTGGATTATATCTACGGCAGAACGGATAATCCGCAAGGCAAACTATATGAGCACAAAACAAAGTACAGTCCCGAAATGGAAAAGTTTGTTGAAATGTGTTTTGACCCCAACTCCAGAGCAAACCATCAACTCAAGGCAACTCTTCTGAAACTTCTGAGTTCTGAGGGGGTGACAGATGATTGAAAGCAGTTATCTACGCACATTATTGTTCCGACAGTCAGCGTGAAGAATCAATTGACGGTCAGATTCG
>JAZNFD010000333.1:0-4628 GCA_045588975.1 Acutalibacteraceae bacterium
TTGACAAAAATTTTTGTCAATGCTACAATTTTTAAAAAGAAATTCAGCAAGGTGTTTTTATGATTTATTATTTTTCTGCAACGGGCAACTCAAAGCACGCGGCGCAGGTTATTGCCGAAAAAACGGGCGATACCGCTGTCAGCATCGCCGATATTCTGAACGGCAAAGAAAAAATCGAAAAAAAAAGCAAAAAAACGGGATTTGTTTTCCCCGTCTATTTCTGGGGTCTGCCTGAAATCATCAAGCGATTCGCTTCGTTGCCCGAGGTTAAGAATTCACTCGGAAATTATGTCTACTGCGTCATCACCTGCGGCGCAAATACGGGCACAGCCGACAAAATGCTGGCAAAAAAGCTCGGAAGAAAGCTTGATTACAGCTATTCTCTCAGAATGCCCGATAACTATGTTATGCTTTATGACCCGAGTCCGAAGGAAAAGGCGAAAAATTTCCTTGCTCACGCAGATAAAGAACTTGAATCGGTCTGTGAGAATATAAATTCCTGCTCAAAAAAGCGTGCGGGAAGCACCCAGGGAGAACTCAAAAGCGCTTTTGTTCCTCTTCTTTACGATTTTTTCAGAAACACAAAAAAATTCTATGCAGACGATGAATGTATATCCTGCGGTCTGTGTGCAAAAAACTGTCCCGACGGCGCAATCGAAATCCGCGACGGCAAGCCCGTGTGGATAAAATCAAAATGCCAGCACTGCACAGCGTGCATCAACTGCTGCCCGACGGAAGCGGTTCAGTACGGCAAAGGCACGGAAACAAGACGAAGATACAGTTACGAAAAAACATTAAAATAAACAGGAGTGACGAAATGAAAAAAATCGGTCTCGGCGAAAAACTCGGCTACGGCGTAGGCGCCGTCGGTCTTGACCTCAGTTACGGAATGTTCTATTCCTACCTCTCAATTTATCTCACAAACGCACTCGGCATCAGTCCCGCATTCCTGCTCATCATCACTCCCCTTGCACGTCTTTGGGACGGCTTCAACGATCCGATGATGGGTATGATAGTTGACAAAACAAAAACAAAAATGGGCAAATACCGTCCGTGGATTTTGACGGGTGCAATGCTGAACGCTGTTGTTCTTGCCATGCTTTTCAACAATCCGGGATTCAGCTCGGGTTCAACCGGACTTTACGTTTATGCGGCTGTGCTTTACGTTTTCTGGGGTATGACAAATACCCTCGCCGACATCCCGTTCTGGTCGATGGTGCCTTCATTCGCGTCTGAAGAGAAAGACAGAAACCTTGTTTCGACAATTGCAAGAGCCTTTTCGGGTCTCGGTCAGGGCATCATCTCTATTTTCACTCCGATGGCGGTTGCATTCTTCGGTGGTGTTGCGGGCAGCAAGCTTGACGCAATGACATCCGACACACTCAGCAAAGGCTTCGGCAAATGGTCGGTCATTATGGCGGGCGGACTTATTCTCTTCGCTCTCATCAGCGTTCTTTCAACAAAAGAAAGACGAATCATCGTAAACAACGAAAAGTTTTCGTTCAAGTCGGCGGTAAACGTTATCAAGAACAATGACCAGCTTCTTGTTTTTATGCTTTTTGCGATGATTTCAAACGCGGGCTTCTATATGACCTCGGGCATCAGCAGCTATTATTTCACATCCGTTCTCGGCGATCTTACTCTCCAGTCAAAGTTCAATCTTATGGGTACGGTCGGCTCGGTTCTTTCGATTCTTGTTGTTCCCGTATTCTCAAAGTTTATGAACAACCGTCAGATTTACAAGCTTTCGCTCACGATGGCGGCGGCAGGCTACATCGGAATGGCGGTTATGGGATACGTTTTCACAGGCAACGTTACCTCTCTTGGTATTTTCTACATCCTCACATCACTCGGTACGGGCAGTATGTTCGTCAACCAGACGGTTATGCTTGCAGACTGCGTTGACTACGGCGAATATAAAACAGGCAGCCGTAACCAGAGTCTTACATTCTCAATGAAGGGCTTCCTTCAAAAAATGGCATACACAATCCAGGCGATTATTATGTATGCAACCTTTACGGTTACGGGTTATGACGGCGAAGCACTCGTTCAGACCGCTCAGGCAAAGAGCGCAATTTCGTTCCTTATGTTCATCGTTCCGCCTGCTATGATTATCACATCTCTTATTATTTTCACAAAGAAATATAAGATCTTCGGCGATTTCAAGAAAGAAGTTCTTGAAGCTGTAAGCGAGAAACAGTAAGGAGAACAGCTAATATGCTTGAAAGTTGTCTTGAAAAACACATAGAAGCCTGCAAAACTCACGGCTCTGAAACAGTTAAATCGGAAGATTACAGGGTTGTTAACAAAGCCTATGCCGAAATTATAAAAAACCTCAAAATTCTTGTTAAAGATGAAGAAGGAATGAGAATGCTGAAACATCTTCTTGGTCATGAAGATGTTTACGTTTCTTCGTGGACGGCAACTCTTTTGATTTTCGATTACCCCAAAGAATGCAAAAAGGTAATCAAGAAAGTGATAAAAGGAAAAGGGATATGGGCTTTTTCTATAAAAACATTCTATAAAGAATGGAAGAAAGGCAATCTTAAAAGGTTATATTAAATCAAAAACGGAAGTGTACCGAAAAAGTACGCTTCCGTTAATTTTTACTCATCAAGATTTTTTACTGTCGGCAGATTCCAATGGAATATCGTTGCTAGAATTCTGATAATCAGCACCGAACCCGCACCGATAACGATTGCCGACGTTGAAGAACAAACGCTGTAATATATAAGTAAATAGTAAATTATTGCACCAATTATTGCTGCAAGTGCATAGACTCTTTTGCGAAGTATCGTCGGCACTCTGCCTGCCATAATATCACGCATAACACCGCCGCCGACACCCGTTAAGGTTGCAACAAAAATTGAGAGGAACATATTTTCCTCAAAGCCGCAGGCAATCGCGCTGTTGACACCGCCGACAACAAAAACCGAAAGTCCGATTGAATCAAAAATATTTATAACCTGAGAATAAACATCAAAATGCTTCCGTATTTTTTTGCCGAAGAAATATGCGATAACAAAAACAGCAAGTGAAGTTATAACCGCCGTTATGGCGTAAACGGATTTCCTGAACGCCATCGGCGGTGTGTAACCGAGGATAAGATCTCTCACAATACCGCCGCCGACCGCTGTCACCGTTCCGAGAACGATTGCGCCGAAAACATCAAACTTCTTTTCGATTGCGGTGATTACACCCGTTATAGCAAAGGCAACCGTGCCGATTAATTCAATTGCAAAAAATAATTTTTCAAGATTCATCGGCATTCTCCTTCTTCCTTTTTCTCAGGTTTGCAAAAAATTCCGACAGCAAAGCGGCGCATTCATCCGCCATAAATCCCGCAACAACCTCGGGTTTGTGATTATAAGGCAAATCAAAAAGATTCACAACCGAACCGCACGAGCCTGCTTTCACATCCGATGCACCGTAAACAAGGCGGCGGATTCTCGAATTGATTATCGCTCCCGTACACATCGGACAAGGCTCAAGAGTGACATACATCTCGCATTCCCAGAGCCGCCATCCGCCGAGCTTTTTGCACGCAAGGTCAATCGCCTCGATTTCGGCGTGAGCGAGAGCATTCTTGCCGTATTCGCGTCGGTTTCTGCCGACAGAAACAACCTCACCGTTGCGCACGATAACCGCACCGACGGGTACTTCAAGCCCGTCAGCGGCGATTTTCGCCTGTTCAATTGCAAGATTCATAAAATCACGGTCGGTCATAGTTTGCCTCAAATCGACAAGGCGACCCTTATGAGCCGCCCGTTTTTTAAATTATTTCTTTTTGCGAAGGTCGATTTTTTCGACATTCCAGATGTCTCTTGCGTAGTCGTTGATTGAACGGTCAGCCGCAAAGATACCTGCGCCTGCGATGTTCATAAGCGACATTCTTGACCATCTGTCCTTATCCGCCCAGATTTCCTCTGCAAGTTTCTGAATATTTCTGTAGTCCGCGAAATCCGCAAGAACCATATAGGGATCATGATGAGTGATTGAGCCGCCGATTTCGCCGAACATCTTTCCGCTGATGCCCTTATTAATGAAATTGATAAGGTTGTTAAGTTCAGCGTTATTATTATAGTAACTCTGCGGATTATAGCCGCTTTTCTTAAGTTCATTGACCTCGGGAGTGCTCATGCCGAAAATAAGAATATTTTCCGCACCTACTGCATCGTAAATCTCAACGTTTGCACCGTCCATTGTGCCGACGGTAACAGCGCCGTTGATCATAAGCTTCATATTACCCGTGCCGCTTGCTTCGGTACCCGCAAGAGAAATCTGCTCGCTGATATCAGCCGCAGGCATAAGAGTTTCCGCCATGGTAACATTATAGTCCTCCATATAAACAACCTTGAGTCTGTCTCTGACGTCGGGGTCGTTGTTGATGAGGTCGGCAAGCGAGCAGATGAACTCGATGATTTTCTTTGCCATATAATAGCCGGGAGCAGCCTTTGCACCGAAAATATATGTGTGGGGCGTGAAATCACCGTTGGGATTTGCCTTGATTTCAAGGTAATTTGCAAGAATGTTGAGTGCATTAAGATGCTGACGCTTGTATTCGTGGAGTCTCTTGACCTGAACGTCGAAAACAGATGCGGGGTCGAGCGAAATGCCCGTCTTTGCCT
>JAZNFD010000334.1:0-11558 GCA_045588975.1 Acutalibacteraceae bacterium
CTGTAGTCGATATCAAAAATAACAACAACGCCGTTTTTCTTTGCAAGGAAAAGAGTCTTGAGAGCTGCTTCTCTTGAGGGGCTTGCGCAGAGAGCTGTGCCCGAAATAACAACGGCTTTTGCACTCTTGATATATTCCTCATCCACATCGTCAACGCAAACCTGAAGGTCTGCAACACCCTCACGGTACATAAGAATACTGCTCTGAGTGGGACTGAGGATTTCTGTGAAAGTAAGACCGAGATTCTCGCCGTTTTCGCATCTGAAAACGTGCGAAACATCAATGCCGTCATTCTTGAAATAATTTTCAACATAATCGCCGAACTGGTCATCGGATACTCTTGCAATGAAGCCGCACTTTGCACCGAGTCTTGCAAGACCGACAGCGATATTTGCAGGTGAGCCGCCGACATATTTATTGAAGTTGCTGCTTTCCGAAAGCGGCATATTCATATCGGTGGGGTTAAAATCGATTGCAATTCGTCCGATGGGGATTACGTCAAGAGGTTTTGTTTTATCAAATTCAATATAGCTCATTTTATTCATCCTTTCACGCTTTGCCCGAGCATCCGAATATTTCTATATGCTTCATTGCGTTTTTATATGCACCGTCAACCTCTGCAGTCTGCAAATCGTAGTAGCCTTTAATTTCTGCGTTATCATAAGCCGCTCTTACGCTCTGCTCAACCGAATCAAAGGTAGCGGTTGCAATATTTATTTTGTTTATTCCGAGTGAGATGCACTTTCTGAAATCATCGGGCAGAATTCCAGTGCCTCCGTGAAGAACAAGCGGTGATTTGACAAGCGATACCGTCTGTTCAAGAATATCAAAGCGGAGCTTCGGAGCCTGCTTATAGTTTCCGTGAGCGTTGCCGATTGCAACGGCAAGTGCGTCAACGTTTGTTTTCTCGTAGAATTCAAGTGCCTGAGCGGGAGACGTGCAGTTGATTGCGATATCCTCACTGCCGTCCTCGCTTCCGCCGACACAGCCGATTTCGCCTTCGCAGTCTGCGCCGTATTCAGCCGCAAGTTTTCTGACCTCCGCGGTCTGTCTTGCATTTTCTTCAAACGGAAGATGCGAGCCGTCAAACATAACGCTTGTGAAACCGATATCGAGTGCCTGCTTTATTTTTTCGGTTGTCTTGCCGTGGTCAAAATGAACCGCAACGGGCACCGAGGCATTCTTTGCCGCGGCAACCATAAGAGGTCCTATTATCTCCAGCGGCGAATGGTTGAGCCTTACCTCGGCAATCTGCAGAATTGCGGGGCTCTTTGTTTCTTCAATCGCTTTCAGCACGCCGAGAACCATTTCCATATTCGCAACGCTGAAGCTTCCGATGGCATATCCTCCCTCTCTTGCTTTCGAAAGAAGGGTTGACATATTAACGAGGGGCATTCTTATTTTCTCCCTTCCTATAAATCATTGCGCATACTGCGCTGGTCAAAGGCAGAGTGAGGAGCATACCCATACTGCCTGCGAGCGCCTGAAGAATTTCGGCAACTATCATTTCTTTATTAACGACCTGCTCAATGCCTGCGTTATACGCAACAAGCAGAAGCACGCTTGTCAGCGAGCTGCCGATATAAGCAAGAACAAGGGTGTTTGCCATTGTTCCCATCATATCTCTGCCGATGGTGAATCCCGACTTCATAAGCTCTTTCGGTGCGATATCGGGAGATTTGGTTTTCAGCTCGTAAAGCGATGAAGAAATAGACATTGAAACGTCCATAACCGCACCGACCGCACCGACAATTATCATCGCAAAAATAATTGCCTTTAGGTTTATGGGATTATCGGGGTAAAGCTGGATAAGATAAACCGACTCCTCCTCCAGCAGACCCGTCATATTCAGAAATTTATCCATAATAAGTACAATCAGACCCGATGCAAGCACGCCGCAAACGCATCCGATACCCGCACACAAAGCCTTGACATTGAATCCGCTGATTACGCAAAGAGTCATCACCGTTATAAACACGCACACGGCGATTGACCAGAAATAAATGTTGTGTCCGTTAAGAATGGCAGGGATAAGCACAACGAAAACGGAAAGGCAGGTAAAGCCGAGGGAAATGACCGTTTTAAGTCCCTGCATTCTTGAAAATACAATCACAAGAACACAAAAAATCACGAGCAGCCACAATAGCGGAGTTATACGCACAAAGTCGCCGAAATAATATTGCAATTCGCCGTCCTGCGTATAGCCTTCAACAAGAATTGTGTCGCCCTGCTCAACCTGCTTCGGACTGAAAGCATAGGCTTTGTCAATTTCCTGCACAACATCGAGAGTCTTTCCTCTGAGCGAGGTGTTGAGTGCCTGAGCTCTGAAGCTGACCGTCACGAATTCGTTTTCGCCGCTGACATTCTGAACATTGACGTCGGTAACACGGATAACCTTACACCTGACGGTTTCGCCCTCCATGGTGCCTTTGAAAATCGTGCCGTCACCGACTACGCCAAGGTAGGCAAGAAAAATAAGCAAAGCCGAAACGAAAACGGCAATTATCTGATATCCGGTCTGCTTATTTTTCATTATGTCACCTCTTAATTGAAATTATCTTGAAACATTCGATTTTCTTGCTTCGATTTCAGCAACCATCTGTGCCTGCTTCTTCTCTGTGATTGTGTAGAAGAGCATAGGAATTGCGCAGGCAAACATACTGATAACACCCGAAAGAACAAGCATATTCCAAAGAGTGTTTGCGCCTTCTGCGGAGATATAACCTGTTTCGGAGTTGATGCCTGCAGCAGAGAAGGAAATAACACCGATAAATGCGCCTACTGCCATACCGATCTTGTTGATAAGAGTCTGCATTGCAAAGCAGATGCCTTCGCCTCTTTCGCCTGTTTTCCATTCAAGGTAGTCAACTGTATCACCGATCATTGCATAGGTCATAATGTTGTTGACACCCTGGGGAATGCCGAGAAGAACAAGACCGATTGCCGCAACAACGAGCTTCCACGGTGCATCATAGCCTACAAAGTACATAACTGCCATAACTACGCCGCCGAAAAGGTGAACCGAAATATATGCCCACTTCGTGGTGAACTTCTTTGAAAGCCAGGGAACAACAATCGATGCAACAAGTACGCCGGGAACAACAAGAAGAGTGATAAGGCTGTACATACCTTCATTCTGAAGAACATACTTTGCAAAGTAAAGGCCGCCTGTGTAGGTATAAACAGTTCTTGCGCCGCCGAGAATACCGGAAAGAACAATGAGAAGAAGCTCTTTATTCTTGAAGAGGAGCTGAAGATTATGTACGAATGAAGGTGCTTCGCCTTCCGCGGTGAAACGCTCTTTTGTGTTTTTGAAGCCGTAGAAGAACATAGGAACGGCTGCGATAACGAGAACAACAGCGCAGATGAAATATGTCATCTTAAGAGTATCTGCATTTGCAAGCTCCTGACCCTGAATAACAGTGCCCACGAAGGTCTGAGCAGCTTCTTCAGCGGTGATGCCCTGATTGAGAACCATCTTCGCAATAGCATCAGCCTTGTCAATCATAATCTGAGCAAGGTCATCAGCAGTATACTTGAACTTTGCAGTTACGCCGTTTGTGATGATGGGAACAAAAACGGTAACGATACCTGCACCGAGTGTGCATACAAGTCTCGTTACGGTAAGGATGTTACCTCTGACAACGGTGTCGTTGGTCATACAAGTTGAAAGGCCCCAGTAGGGAACGTCAGCAACGGTATAAACAACACTCCACACAACGTAGATTGCCGAAATGATAACGAATGACGAAAGTGCCTTTGACTCAAAGAAGGGAAGGAAACAAGCAATCGTCATTATTGCGATGGGAATTGCCATCCACTTGAGATAGGGGCGGCATTTACCCCACTTTGTACGTGTCTTGTCAACAATTGAACCCATAATGGGGTCGTTGAATGCGTCAAAAACGCGGGTGCCGAGCATAAGATATGCAACTGCCATTGAGCCGCTGATAGCGCCGATCTTTACACCCTCTGCACCGAAAAGAAGAGCATCGGTGAGGAAGATTGTGAGGTATGAGCCGATGATGGTGCAGATAAAGTTCTGACCGAAGCCGGCTACGCTGTAAGCAATAGCCTCTTTGGGCTGTACGCCCTTGCCCGGAGTTGTTCCGAACAGCTTGTGGAAGAATCCGTCGAGTTTCATTTTTTGGTTTTCCTTTCATCTTTAGAATAATGATTTATAAAATTCAAGCGTTTTGAATCTTTTACCCGTCTGCGCAAGCAAGAACTTTTCACAGACATCGGCAAAACGCTTTTCATCCTCTGTCGGCAGAGAAAACGAATAAATTTTCTCTATCGGGTTTGCGCAGACGTGGCGCATCGCCGCAAGCACAGTGGAATTTATCCTTTCGCCCGCACCGCAGCCTTTGCAGTAAATACATCCGTCTGCAACATTAAAATGAATTTCGCCCAAAGGCTCATTGCCGCATTTCGGACAACCCGTCAAATCAGGCATAAAACCCGAAAACACCATAAATTTGAGTTCCGTTACGGCTTTTAAAAAATTGTTTGAGCGTCTTTGCTTTTCAAGCAGATGCATTGAATTGAGAATTACCCTCAAGTAATCTCTCGCAGGCTCCATCTCAGGCACAAGCTCCGCCGCAACAGAGCAGAAATACTGCGAAAGCGCAAGCTTTTCTATATCCTCACGCAGTCCGAAAAAAACTTCCTTTGCAACAGCATCGTCGATTATGTAGCTGTCTCTGCTTTTGTAGATTGAAAAATCTCCGTAGCAGAATGACTGCGTTGCGCCGTGCATACGGCTGTTTATTTTTTTTGCTCTGTTTGCAAAAGCTCTGAGGACTCCGTATTCCGAAGTGAGAAGAGTGACCAGTCGGTCACTTTCCCCCGTGTCCGTTACCCTGAGCACCAGAGCGTCGGTATTCATTCTCATTCTGTTTTGCTCCCGAAGTAACGTCAGATACGCAGTTACGGAATTCAAGATAATCCGCAACCGCTCCTGTTTTTGAAAATCTGCGCCAAGCCTGTTCTTTTTCCATATTCACCATCTCCCGTTAATAAGTTAACCCTTTTTGACAGGATTAAAAGCGGGAAAATTATGAAAAGTTCAGAGTGCAGAACACAGAGTGCAGAGTTATGGGTCGCTCCGCAAAAACTGATAGTCGAGTAACCGTATTGCACATTAAAATATGTCGCATTTATCACAATCAGATTTTTTGCGGATTGATTGTATGATTAGTGAGAAATGATGGCGGATGGTGTTTTTCTCGTGTGAAGGCGTATCGTGTATACGTCGAACGCGAAAAAACGGCATACGTCGCATTTATCACAATCAGGCATCAATCCAGGCCGAAATTATGAATAAGTCCCTCACGGTTACGCCAGCCTTCCTTGACCTTTACCCAGCACTGAAGATTGATTTTACATTGAAAGAAATTCTCCATATCGGCTCTGGCTCTTGTTGAAATCTTCTTGAGCATATCGCCCTTTTTGCCGATAATGATGCCCTTGTGACTCTCTCTTTCGCAATAAATGGTTGCTTCAACGTCCATAATATTGCTTCCGTCAGAGCGTTCACGCATTTTTTCAATGCTGACCGCAACGCCGTGGGGCACTTCCTTATCAAGAAGAAGAAGCATTTTTTCTCTGATAATTTCACCTGCAAGCACTCTTTCGGGCTGATCGGTGAGAGTATCGTCGGGAAAAAAGTGAACCGATTCATAAGTCAGCTTGTTGAGTTCTTCAATAATAAGGTCAACGTTCTCATTTCTGAGTGCGCTGACGGGAACAACCGCTTCAAAATCAAATTCACTTGTGAACTTAACGATTTTTTCCATAATCGCTTCTTTTCGCTTGACGGTGTCAATCTTGTTGATTGCAAGAACGACGGGAGCTTTCTCCGCTTTAAGACGCTTGAGAAGCTCAAGCTCCGCCTCGCGGATATCGCCCTCGGGTTCGGTTACGAAAAGGCAGGCATCAACGCCGTTGATACCATCGCCGACTGCTTTTATCATCTTTTCGCCGAGCTTGGTTTTGGGTCGGTGATAACCCGGTGTGTCGGTAAACACAAGCTGTGTTTCGCCTTCAGTCAGAACACCCATGATTCTTGTTCTCGTTGTCTGCGGTTTCTGGGTAACAATCGCCACCTTCTGACCGAGCATTCTGTTGAGAAGTGAGGATTTGCCGACATTGGGGCATCCGACAATTGCAACAAATGCGGTTTTTGTCATATACAACTCCTTATTTAACGTGTTTTCTGAAAAAATTTTTTATTCCGTACGGACCAGCAAAAACGAATATCACACTTACAATGAAGCTGATGATAAATCCGATTAAGACAGGGATGTTTTCTTTATAGTATTCAAACATTTTTGCAAATGCTTCCGGCTGATAAAGGATTGAAATTCCGACTGCAACCGAACCCATTGCCGCAATAAGCACGGCTCCCGCCGCCGCATCCTTTGATATTTTCGCAAGCGGATTGAGTTCTTTTGTTTCAAGGTCAACCGCCTTTTCGATTGCGGTGTTGACCGCTTCAAGAGCCATAACCAAACCGCTGACGGCAAACAGCAAAGCAAATTGCGTTCTGCTGACTTCAAAAAAATCGTGAACAGTCAGGAATCCGAACATATAAGCCGTAAAGCACAGATGAATACGCATATTGCGCTCGTGCGCTATGCAGTATGTAATTCCTCTGAAAGCATAAACGAAGCTTTTAAGCAGATTTTTCATACGTTTTCATCATCCATATAATAACTTGAATTTCGTTTGAGACCGAGCTTTGTGAGAACCGTTTCTTCTTTTTCACGCATTCTCACGCTCTCCATTCCGCCGTTGACGTGGTCATATCCGAGCAAGTGAAGCATTGAGTGAACGGTAAGAAAACCGATTTCACGCTGGAGAGTATGACCGTATCTGTCTGCCTGATCGATGGCGTGGGGAATAGAAATAACAATGTCGCCGAGCATTTTTGCGCCGGTATCGTAGTTGATGTCATAAACACCGTTTTCTCCCAGCGGGAAAGACAGAACATCGGTTGCTCTGTCGATATTTCTGAACTGTCTGTTGAGCTTGTGAATTTCTTCGTCATCAACAAAAGTAACACTCACCTCTGCCGCGCCGTCAAACTCCTCCTGAACGAGAACAGCCGTGCAGCAACGGCGCACAAGCATACGCACACCCGTCGGAATACGGATTTCGTTCTGGTCGTTTGAAATAACAACTTTAACCTTTCCTGTCATTTTTCTTGCGCTCCTCTTCCTGCTTTTCGTAAGCCTTTATGATATCCTGCACCAGTCTGTGGCGCACAACGTCCTTTTCGCTGAATCTTACGGTACCGATATCCTCAACATTCTTGAGAATTCTGACCGCTTCTTTGAGTCCCGAGCGTTTTCCGTCGGGAAGGTCAATCTGAGTCACGTCGCCGGTAACAACCATCTTTGAGTTGAAGCCGAGACGGGTAAGGAACATTTTCATCTGCTCCGCCGTGGTATTCTGCGCTTCGTCAAGAATGATGAAGCTGTCGTCAAGAGTCCGTCCTCGCATATAAGCAAGGGGCGCAACCTCGATATCTCCCCTCTCCTGATGCTTCTGGAAATTTTCCGCACCGAGCATATCAAAAAGCGCATCGTAAAGAGGTCTTAAATACGGGTCAACCTTAGACTGAAGATCACCGGGAAGGAATCCGAGCTTTTCGCCCGCTTCAACGGCAGGTCGGGTTAATACAATACGGTTGATTTCCTTTGCTCTGAAAGCCGTGACCGCCATTGCAACCGCAAGGTAGGTTTTGCCCGTACCCGCAGGGCCGATGCCGAAGGTAATTGTGTTGTTGCGGATTGTTTCGATATATTTTTTCTGACCGAGGGTCTTGGGTTTTACAGGTTTGCCTTTTGAGGTTATGCATACGCAGTCCGCCGCCATATGAACAAGCTTGTCTTCGTTGCCGTCATTGACAAGAGAAAGAACATAGCGCACATTCTGTTCGCTGAGAGATTCGCCTCTGTTGATGAGGGTAAGAAGTCCGTTGATTGCACGGACACCTTTCTGCACATTCTCCGCATCGCCTGTAACCTTAAGCTCCGAGCCGCGGCTGATAACCGAAACTCCGAATTCCTTTTCGATAAGCTTAACGTTTTCGTCAAAGCTTCCGAAAAGGCTCACCGCCTGCTCCATTCTGTCAACATTTATAATCTGTTCAAACATAAACTCACCTCATCGGCTCATAACAATACAGTATAGTATAACACAATACTTTGTAAAAGTCACTATAATAATAAAATAAAATTTAAAAAAGTAATATTGATATTATCTTTAGGATGTGGTATACTAATTGTGTATTTCAACAAATGAAAGGATGTTTTTATTATGACAGAAATCACAAAAGATATGAAAATCGGTGAAATTCTCGATGCTAACCGCGAAGTTGCCCCCTTCTTCCTTGAGATGGGTATGCACTGTCTCGGCTGTCCCTCAGCAAGAAGCGAAAGCGTTGCTCAGGCTTGTATGGTTCACGGTGTAAATGCTGACGAACTCATCGCAAAAATCAACGCATTCCTTGCAAAATAATGATTAATCTCAGCGAAAGAATGCTTATGGCGGCAAAGATGGTCAGAAGCGGCAATGCCGTTGCCGATATCGGCACAGACCACGCCTATCTGCCTGCCTGGCTGATTCTCCGCGGCATTTCTCCGAAGGCTCTTGCGTGCGATGTGCGCAAGGGTCCGCTTGAGAATGCGAAAAAGACGGTTGAAGCTTACTCAATTGAAGAGAAAATTACCCTCAGGCTTTCGGACGGCTTTGACGAAATCGAACCGTTTGAGGCCGATGATTTTATTATGTGCGGAATGGGCGGAACTCTTATGGAACAGCTTGTTTCCCGCACATATTGGCTTAAAAACAAGAACAAAAGAATCATCGTTCAGCCGCAATCACACGCAGAGGATATACGAAGATTCTTTATCGAAAACGGATTCGAAATTCTTTTTGAAGATGCGTGCATCGACTCAGGCAAGCTCTACTGCGCAATGGCGGCGGAATATACCGGCAAAAGCGAAGAAAAGAGTGTATCTTACATATATTCGGGCGAGCTTCCCAAATGCAGAAAAAAGGAAGCGAAAATGTTTCTCGAAAACATCAATTTGCGTCTGAAAAAGAAACTTGAAGCAGAAAAAATCCACGGTACTGCAGAAACTGCGGAATACCTTAAGAAAGTAACCGATGAACTGGAGGAAACTATCAATGGAATGCAGACCGACAGTTAAAAATATTTATGACTTTATCGACTCAATCGCACCGTTTGAAACACAATGCGAATGGGATAACAGCGGACTTCTCGTCGGAGATTTGTGCCGCGAGGTTTCAAAAATCGGAGTTGTGCTTGACATCACGTCCGATGCAATAAAGTATGCGGCAGAAAGAGAAATTGAGCTTATAGTCTGCCATCATCCAGTTATTTTCAGACCTGTCAAAGCATTTCTTGAAGGCGACATTCCATATATGCTTGCCAAAAACGGAATTTCCGCAATCTGCGCCCACACCTCGCTGGATTGTGCAAGAGGCGGAGTCAACGATGCTCTTTCAGATATTCTCGGATTCAAAAATCCCGTACCCCTTACCGAAGCAGGCGAAACCTCAATGGTAAGAAAAGTCGTTATCGAAGAAACAGAAGCTGATGCACTCGCAATGCTTGTTGCAGACAGGCTCTCAACAGGTGTTCAGCTTGCAGACTGCGGCAAAACAATCGATACCGTTGCTCTCTGCGGAGGTGCAGGCGGCAGCTTTATTGACGCGGTTGCCGAAAGCGGCTGCGATGCATTCATAACGGGCGAAGCCAAACACCACGAATTCCTTGCGGCATATGAGCTTGGAGTAACTCTCATTGCGGCAGGTCACTTCGAAACCGAAAATCCCGTTGTTGCCGTGCTTGCAGAAAAAATCAGAAAAAATTTCGACTGCGAAGTTGAAATCATACCGCAGAAATCTCCCGTTGAATATTATTAATGAGGAAATAAACTATGCCCCTTGACGGAATTACCATAAATCTATTAAAGCAAGAGCTTTCAAAATCAATTATCGGAAGCAGAATCGAAAAAATACACCAGCCATCAAAAGACGAGCTGGTGTTTCATCTGCGTTCAAGAGAAGGTGCTTACCGTCTGCTTGTGTCGGCATCAGCTAACAGTCCGAGGCTTCACCTCACGGCAAGAGCACCCGAGAATCCCGCAACGCCGCCCATGCTCTGTATGCTCTTCAGAAAGCATCTGACGGGCGCAACAATAACAGATATCCGCCAGCTCGGGCTCGACAGAGTTGTTTTTATCGACCTTGCGGGCACCAACGAAATCGGCGATGCCGTTACATTCACGCTTTGCGTGGAAATAATGGCAAAACACAGCAACATTATCCTTATAAATTCCGACGGAACAATTGTCGACTCTGTAAAGCGAGTTGACTTTACACAGTCATCCGTAAGGCAGATTTTACCCACATTCAGATATGAGCTTCCGCCCCGTCAGAACAAGCTGAATTTAACCGAAACAGAAATTGATTTTGCAGTTTCATCAATAAAAAACTGCGTCGGTAAGCGTCTTTCGGGCGCAATTCTTGAAACACTTGAGGGCGTATCTCCCTTGTTAAGCCGAGAGATTGCGGCATTTTCATGCGGAAGTGACATCGGCACGGCGGAAATGAATGAAATAAACGAGCAAAGGCTCGCAAACAAGCTTTCAGAAATAAAAGAAGCGCTGCTGTCAGGCAAGGCTTCACCGACTATGCTAATGCGCGAGAATGTAAAGCCTTATGACTTTACATTCACTGATATCACACAATACGGATTCACCGTTACCGCAAGGCCGTTTGAGAGCTTTTCGGAGCTTCTCGATGACTTTTATTACGAAAAAGACCGCTTCGAAAGAACACGTCAGCGCAGTCAGTCACTCCTTAAACTGCTCAACAATGCCGCGGCAAGGGCAGCAAGAAAATTACAGAGCAGGCAAGCAGAACTTGAGGCTTGCGCAGACCGTAATACACTTCGTGTCAACGCCGAGCTGATTCTCGCAAATCAATACAGACTCGAAAAAGGTTCAATTTTCTACGACCTTGAAAACTATTACAGTAACAACGAAATTATCCGCATTGCTGCCGACCCCGCGCTCTCCCCCGCGGCAAATGCTCAGAAATATTTCAAAGAATACCGCAAAGCAAAGGTTGCCGAAAGTATGCTCGGAGAACTGATTGAGCAGAGCGAACAAGAGCTTGCATATCTCGAATCGGTTATTGACTCCGTCAACCGTGCAGACGGCTACACAGAGCTTGCCGAAATAAGAAACGAGCTTTATGAGCAAGGATATCTTAAGCGTGCTAAAAACGATAAAACAAAAAAAGCAAAGCCGATGCCGCCGATGGAATATGTTTCCGATGACGGCTACACTATCCTTGTCGGCAGAAACAATGTTCAGAACGACTTGCTGACATTCAAAACCGCCGCAAAGGATGATTCGTGGTTCCATACCCAGAAAATCCCCGGCTCACACGTTGTTGTTATCGGCAACGGTGATATCATTCCCGAGCTCACCTGCCGTCAGGCAGCAATACTTGCC
>JAZNFD010000335.1:0-7159 GCA_045588975.1 Acutalibacteraceae bacterium
CGCAAAAGAAAAGGAAACACCAAAAGAATACCGATATGAATATGACATCGGTGATACCGTAAAACTCGGCGAAGATGAATATACCATTCTTTCGATTGAAGATACCGTTGTTCTCAGTAACGTTCAATTCCCTTTGTTTTCCGAAGAATTCTCAAAAGATGAATTTGAGAAAAAGGTTAAGGAAAATCCTGCAAACAATCATTTGAGAGTGGAAGTTGAGGTTGAAAGACCTGCGGCTAATACGGAAGCTGAATCAGATATTGACGATAGCAACAAACCCGATTTCCTACTTCAATATGAGCAAGTGAAAAATGATAACCCCGACAGTATAGTCCTTATGCACATCGGAGGCTTTTATTATGTCTTTGGCAAGGATGCAGAAATTGTTGCAAAGCACACAAACTATACTGCGGAAGGCAAAAATCTTTACGGTAATGTTTTCACACCTTTTTGTCAGGTGCTTGATTTTAACCTTAGCTATGTAACAAAAAGCCTTAATGAAAACAACATTGAAACTGTTGTTATGGCATTGGATAAAGGCGTTATGGACAGATATACTCCGCCTTCGTTGGCTGAAACGAAAGAAACAGAAGTATTATATAAAGTTCTTTCCGCTCTGAAAATTGACGATATTGACCTTACTTATAAAGATGGCATTCTTATAGCTGATGACGGAGATAATGTTTGGGAAGGTCAGGAGTTTTATGAGTTCCTTGTTGATGAAGCTATTGTTTTTGAAGATGACGGTTCAGCACTCGGAATAAGTGATGATCTTCTTGGTGAGTTTGGCAAACTTGCTGAACAAAACAGTGTAATTCTCCCCGAAAGAGAAAAATCCGTTAATGAAAAGCCTGCGGTTACTGTAAACTCCCGAAACAGCATTATCGCTGATGAATATAACGGTCTGAAAGAACACAATCCCGACAGTATCATTCTATATCAGGTCGGAGATTTTTTTGAAATGTTCGGTGAAGATGCGATAAAAGTATCAAAACAGCTTGATTTGGTATTAACAAGCAGAGAGTTTCCGAATGTCGGCAGAGTTGAAATGTGCGGATTCCCAAGACACAGACTTGAAGCATACCTCGAAAAAATTCGTGAAGAAAACAGCGTAGTAATTTCTGCTGTTCCCGACGGTAAAACCGAAAGGGAAACATTTCAGATGCTCCGAATTGGTGAGAACAGCGAACTTGAAAAGGCAAAAGAATTGATTAACAAGTTTTGTCTTGATGAATACGGTGAAGATGTTGATTTCAGCGATATGAAAAACATTGATATCGCATATACCACCTTAACCGATGCGGAAATTCCCGTTCAGGTTTCTGTAAATCTTGTAGATTTCAGAATTGACCGATTTATCGACAATAACCATTATGACAGCAGAAGTTATGACAGTCTTGAAGAATTGATTAACGGTGAACTTTACGGCTTGGATTTCGATGATTTGGTGTATATTCCCGATGAGGCACTTGAATCACAAACGTTTGGAAAAACGGAAATTGATGATTTTGACGATGTTGACCCGTCTGCCATTCGTGAAAACCTTGCGGAACACGGCATTGTAAACGGTGAAGTGGTTGACCCCGAAGCATTGGAAAATTCTCCGTTCATTCAGCAAGTTATGAGAGATACAGAGCCTTCAAGCAGATTTGAAGTCCGTCAGCTCTCTGTTCCCTTTGAAGGTGAGAAATATGCCGTCTATGATAATGAAAAAGACGATTTCTATGTTACGGAAGATAATCTCACACATTGGTTCGACACCGAAGAAGAAGCACTTGCAGATTTAGAAAGCATTTCTGCTCAAAACGATGTTGTTGCCGAAATCAGAGAACCTGCAATCCCTTACAATGTCGGTGATGTTATTTATCTTGAAAATGACACACCGTATGTCATTGAAGATATAGGCAGTCACGATGTCCGTATAAGAGATACAACACTTCTCTATCCCATCAGCCGTGTCGAAAACAGAGCGAATTTTCTGAAACTGCTTGACCGATATCCGCAGGAAGAACATTCAAAGTTTACTGCAAAAACCGTTGAAGAATTCAAAGCGGAAGATTACGGACTTCCTTACGATATTACAATTCAGACACTCAGTACCAAAGAAGCAGAAAAAGCAAAGCCGGAAAATTTTCACATTACCGACTATAACCTCGGTGTCGGCGGTGCAAAGGAAAAGTTCAAAAACAATATCATTGCGATAAATCTTCTGAAAGAACTTGAATATGAAGGCAGACAAGCTACTCCCGAAGAACAAGAAATATTATCCCGCTATGTCGGTTGGGGCGGTCTTGCAGATGCTTTTGATGATACCAATGAAAAATGGGGCGATGAATACAGAGAACTTTATGTTACTCTTTCGCCCGATGAATACAGAGCAGCAAAATCATCTGTTCTTGATGCTCACTATACAAGTCCGACAATCATAAATGCTATGTATGAAGCAATCGGCAATATGGGATTTACAGAAGGTAATATTCTGGAGCCGTCAATGGGTATCGGTAATTTCTTCGGTATGCTCCCCGATGAAATGTCAACGTCAAGGCTCTACGGTGTTGAAATTGACAGTATTTCGGGCAGAATTGCAAAACAGCTTTATCCCAATGCCGATATAACCATATCAGGCTTTGAAAAAACAAGTCGCAGAGATTTCTATGATATTGCAATTGGTAACGTTCCTTTCGGTCAGACCAAAGTAAATGACCGTGAATACAATAAACTCGGTTTTTCCATTCACAACTATTTCTTTGCGAAAGCTCTTGACCAAGTTCGTCCGGGCGGCATTGTAGCGTTTGTAACATCACATCACACGATGGATGCGAAAACACCCGAAGTCCGTAAATATCTTGCTCAAAGAGCCGACCTGCTCGGCGCTGTCCGTTTGCCGAACAATGCATTTAAAGCGAATGCGGGAACGGATGTTGTATCGGATATTATCTTCTTGCAGAAAAGAGAAGAACCGATGGAAATTGAACCCGACTGGGTTCATCTCGGAATGAGTGAAAACGGATTCCCGATTAACTCATATTTCGCCGAACATCCCGAAATGATTTTAGGCGAACAATCATCAAAAAGCACACAGTACGGAGTAGATGCCTTTACCGTAAAACCCATTGAGGGTGCAGATTTGGGTGAGCTTCTTCACGAAGCGATGAAGAATATTCAAGGCTCATACAAAGCTGCCGAACTTCCCACTCTCGAAGAAAACACGGAAGTTTCAAAGGTATCAATACCTGCTGACCCGAATGTTAAAAACTATTCTTATGCAGTTGTTGACGGTGATGTTTATTACCGTCAGAACAGTATTATGGTTAAAACCGAAGTCAATGCAACAGCCAAAGAACGCATAAAAGGTATGGTTGGCTTGCGTGACTGTGTAAATGAACTCATTGACTTACAGTTGGATGAGCTGACTACTGACAGCGAAATCAGCGAAAAACAAGCAGAACTCAATACTCTGTATGATAACTTTACAAAGAAATACGGTTTAATCAACGATAAAGTAAATAAAAGTGCTTTTTCAAACGATTCATCATATTATCTTCTCTGCTCTCTTGAAATTCTTGATGAAGAAAAGAAACTCAAAAGAAAAGCTGATATGTTTACCAAACGAACAATCAAGCAACATTCTTCCATAACGAAGGTTGATACCGCAGTAGAAGCTCTTGCCGTTTCAATTGGTGAGAGAGCCTGCGTTGACCTCGGATTTATGGCTTCACTTATGGGTGAAGGCGCAACACCGCAGAAAATCGTTGAAGATTTGCAAGGTATTATTTTCAAAGACCCGAGAACGGGTCCTTTTGATTTGGAAAGCAATCCTGACAGAAGTTATATCGGTTGGCAGACAGCCGATGAATACCTTTCGGGCAGCGTCAGAGAGAAACTTGTCTATGCAGAGTACGAAGCCGAAAAAAATCCCTTTTTCAATGTGAACGTTGAAGCTTTAACAAAAGCTCAGCCGAAAGAACTTGATGCAAGTGAAATCGAAGTAAGGCTCGGTGCAACTTGGATAGATAAAGAGATTATCGAGCAGTTTATGTTTGAAACTTTCAAAACACCGAATTATGCACAGTTCAATATGAAAGTGAAATATTCGGAATATACCGCTGAATGGAGAATTGAAAACAAATCATTCATTTCAGGAAATGATGTTAATGCTCACGTTACATACGGTACAACAAGAAAAAGTGCTTATGAAATCCTCGAAGATTCACTTAATCTCCGTGACGTAAGAGTTTACGACACCGTTATAGAAAACGGTAAGGAAAAGAGAGTTCTTAACTCAAAGGAAACAACTCTTGCACAGCAAAAACAACAGGTCATAAAAGACGAGTTCAGAGATTGGATATTCAGTGACCCCGACAGACGTAACTATCTTGTTGAAAAGTACAATGTGTTGTTCAACTCTACAAAGCCGAGAGAATATGACGGAAGTCATATAGTTTTTTCGGGTATGAACCCCGAAATAAAGCTGCGTGAACATCAGCTCAATGCGGTGGCTCACATTCTCTACGGCGGTAACACTCTGCTTGCTCACGAAGTCGGCGCAGGCAAAACATTTGAAATGGTAGCGGCGGCCATGGAGAGCAAAAGGCTGGGTCTTTGTAAAAAGCCTTTGTTTGCCGTTCCCAATCATCTTACCGAACAATGGGCATCGGAGTTTCTTCGCCTTTATCCTTCAGCTAATATTCTTGTTACCACAAAGAAAGACTTTCAGCCTGAGAACAGAAAGAAATTCTGTGCGAGAATTGCTACGGGCGATTATGATGCTATTATTATCGGTCATTCACAGTTTGAGAAGATACCCGTTTCGCTCGAAAGACAAGAACGGCTCATACAACAGCAGATTGATGAAATAACCGAGAATATCGCTATGATGAAATATGACAGAGGCGAAAAGTTTACTGTTAAACAGCTTGAAAAGACACGCAGAAGTCTTGAAGCCAAACTTGAAAAATTGCAGTCAACAGAACGAAAAGATGATGTTGTCAATTTTGAACAGCTCGGTGTTGACCGTCTGTATGTTGACGAAGCTCACAATTACAAGAATCTATTTCTTTATACGAAGATGAGAAACGTTGCAGGTCTGTCAACATCAGAGGCACAAAAATCTTCCGATATGTTTATGAAGTGCCGTTATCTTGATGAAGTCACAGGCAATAAAGGTGTTGTTTTTGCTACGGGAACTCCCGTTTCAAACTCAATGACAGAACTTTATACGATGATGCGTTATCTTCAGTACGATATGCTTTCGAAAAAGAATCTGACCCACTTTGATGCTTGGGCATCGAACTTCGGCGAAACAACAACGGCTATTGAACTTGCACCCGAAGGAACGGGATACAGAGCAAGAACCCGTTTTGCAAAATTCTTTAATCTGCCCGAACTTATGAATATGTTTAAGGAAGCGGCAGACATAAAAACGGCAGATACTTTAAATCTGCCGAGACCCGAAGCTGAATATCATAATGTTGTTGCTCATCCGACAGAAACACAAACGGAATTAGTCAGCGAATTATCTGAAAGAGCTGCCGCCGTTCATTCCGGTTTGGTTGACCCGTCGGAAGATAATATGCTGAAAATAACATCTGACGGCAGAAAGCTCGGTCTTGACCAAAGAATAATCAATCCCGATTTCGCAGATGAAGAAGGTACAAAGGTTAACCTTTGCGTTGATAACATTGTCAGAATTTATGAAGAAGGAAATGCAGATAAACTGACACAGCTTGTATTCTGTGATATATCCACTCCGAAAACCAAAACAGCGGCGAAATCAGAACCGACACTTACAAATCTTGACCCTATCCCCGAAAAGTCTTTTACCGTTTATGAAGATATACGGGATAAGCTGATTGCAAGAGGTGTTAAACCCGAAGAAATCGCTTTTATTCACGATGCAAATACAGAAGAAAAGAAGAAAGATTTATTCGGAAAAGTGCGTTCAGGTAAAGTCCGTGTTCTTATGGGAAGTACATCAAAAATGGGTGCAGGAACCAACGTGCAAGACAGACTGATTGCACTTCACGATTTGGATGCTCCGTGGCGTCCCGGTGATCTGGAACAGCGAAGCGGCAGAATTGTCCGTCAAGGTAATCAGAATGAAAAAGTACATATTTACCGATATGTAACCGAGTCAACATTCGATGCTTACCTTTGGCAGACACTTGAACAAAAGCAGAAATTTATATCACAGATTATGACTTCAAAATCTCCCGTGCGTTCCTGCGAAGATGTTGACGAAACTACTCTTTCATTTGCAGAAATCAAAGCTCTTTGTGCAGGTGATGAACGCATTAAGGAGAAAATGGATTTGGATGTCGATGTGGCAAAGCTGAAGCTTATGAAAGCGAGCCATCAGAATCAGCAATTCCGACTTGAAGATAATATTCTCAAAAACTTTCCGCAACAGATAAAGCAATACGAAGAATACATTAACGGATTCCAAGCCGATATTCAGACTGCAAAAGACAATTCACATCCGCCCGAAGGATTTGCCGGAATGACCGTTCGTGGTGATTTCTTGACTGACAAAGAAAATGCGGGTGCAGCTCTCATTGATGCAATGAAAGATGTGAAAATCTTTATGGAAACACCGATAGGTTCTTACAGAGGATTTGATATGTCATTGTCGGTAGAAGATTTCGGCAAAAAGTATGTCCTTACTCTCAAAGGCAAAATGTCACACAAAGTAGAACTCGGCAAAGATCCGAGAGGTAATCTTATTCGTATTGATAATGTGCTTGATTCCATAACAAAGAGATTGAATGATACTCAATTAAGACTTGATAATGTTAAGACTCAGATGGAAAATGCGAAAGCCGAACTCGGTAAACCTTTCCCGCAAGAGGAAGAACTGAAAATCAAGTCTGCAAGACTTACAGAGTTGAACATAGCTCTAAATATGGATAAGCCTGAAGCTCCGTCAGCGGAAAATGCTATTGCCAAAAGCAGCAGACCGTCAATTATGGATAAGTTGCAAATGGCAAGTGAGAAAAGCAAAAGTTCTATACCCAAAGCAACAGAAAAAAAGAAAACGGAGGAAGTTTTATAAATGGATTTGTCAATCAGACCAATCAAACCCGAAGAAATACCGTTTTCATATACTCAGTCACAGAATGACAATATAGAAAGCGGTTGTATCGGTTTTCTCCGTGGGGAT
>JAZNFD010000336.1:0-12254 GCA_045588975.1 Acutalibacteraceae bacterium
AAGCAGTGATGGCGTGGATATCGTCACCGTTATTGAACGCTTCAATCATATTTTTATCGTTTGCTATGTGCGCAAGAACACGCAGCTCAATCTGCGAATAGTCGGCATCAATGAGTACACAACCGTCCTTTGCCATGAAGAATTTTCTCATCTCTCTGCCGAGTTCTGAACGCACGGGAATATTCTGGAGATTCGGTTCGGTTGATGAAATTCTGCCCGTTCTGGTTTCAGTCTGATTGAGAGTTGAATGTATTCTGCCGTCATCACCGATAACTTTCAGGAGTCCGTCGCAGTAGGTTGATTTGAGTTTTGCAAGGGATCTGTATTCAAGAATCTTTGCAACAACGGGATAATCCGCCGCAAGACCTTCAAGAACATCGGCATTGGTCGAATATCCGCTTTTTGTTTTCTTTTTTGCGGGAAGTCCCATTTTTTCAAACAGAGCTTCGCCAAGCTGTTTCGGAGAATTGAGGTTAAATTCATAACCGACCTCCGAATATATTTCATCAACAAGTTTTTCGATTCTGAACTGCAGATCTACTCCGAAATTCTTTATTCCGAGTGCATCGACAAAGAAGCCTTCTCGCTCCATCGACGCAAGAACTCTTGCGAGCGGGAGCTCGATTTCTTCAAGCAGTCTTTTCTGATTATGCTCATCAATCAGTTTGTTGAGATTTTCAAACGCCTTGGGAAGATATGCGGCATAAAATGCACTTTCGTTTTCCGCATCGGGCAATTCGGCATTTGCATATTCGGCAATAATTCTCTTGAGGTCATATGCACCCGATGACGGGTTGATGACATATGCCGAAAGCATTGCGTCACCCGAAATTGAATTTATTTCAATATCATTTCCGTAATCGTAGAAAAACGCATAAAGCTGTTTTGAATTATAGGTATATTTTTGAATTTCTTTTTCAAAAAGGAAATCTAAACAGAACAGAGCGTACCCCTCTGTTTCGGGATTCACCTCGGCAACTCCGTTATCGGTTCTGAAAAGAAAAATCCCGTCATCAAACGTAAAATATGCTTCTCCGGCTTTTTTGAGAAGATTGAAGAAAAGCTTCAGATCTTCCTGCACATAACGCTCGCAGCTTATTTTCTCTGTCTGAATATCCTCGGTCTTTTCGGGAGCCTTGAGGTCAAGACGCTCAATCATTTTATACATTTCAAGGTCAGCAAGAATACCCGTAACCTTAAATGCATCGGGCTGTTCGGGAACATAAACCGAATAATCGCCCTCAACAGGAGCATCTGTTTTGATTGTACCGAGTTCACGGCTGAGATAAGCCATTTCTTTATCATTCACAAGCTTATCGTGAACGCCTTTTTTGATATCGATTGTATCGACATTCGCATAAATTTCGTCAATCGAGCCGAAACGGCTGATCAGATCCTGCGCTGTTTTCTGACCGATTCCCGCAACGCCGGGAATGCAGTCGGATGTATCACCCATAAGAGCCTTTATGTCGATCATCTGCTCGGGTGTTACAAGATACTCTTCCTTGATTTTATCACGGTCATATTTAACACTCTGAGGTCTGCCCATTTTTGTTGACGCAAGAAGAACATTGACATTATCACGCACAAGCTGAAGCGAATCTCTGTCGCCCGTAGCAATGTAGCAGAAATCGCCGTCTTTGCAATTGGCTGCAAGAGTGCCGAGAATGTCATCCGCTTCCCAGCCGGGAGCTTCAAGAATTTTGTATCCCATTGCCGCAAGAAGCTCTTTCAGCGGCGGCATCTGCTGGGCAAGCTCGGGAGGCATACCTTTTCGGTTTGCTTTGTAACCCGAATACATTTCGTGCCTGAATGTCGGCGCTTTCACATCGAATGCAATCGCAACCGCATCTGGCGACACCTCTTCTTTGAGTCTGAGAAGAATATTTAAAAATCCGTAAATTCCGTTTGTGAACTTACTGCCGTCTTTGGTAGTAAGGAGTTTTATTCCGTAAAACGCACGGTTAAGAATGCTGTTGCCGTCAAGGGCCAAAAGTTTCATTCCAAATCACCTCAAATTACAGTATAACACACATTTTGTAAATTTCAGCATTTTTTTGAAAATTCTTGAAATTAATTTAGTTTAATGGTAACATTATTAAAAATACTTTCTCGGAGAAATCAATGAAAATAGGAAACTTTGAAATAAACGGATATGCCGCACTTGCCCCGATGGCGGGAGTTGCAGACAGAGCTTTCCGCGAGCTGTGCATTGAGTTTGACGCATCCTACGTCGTAACCGAAATGGTCAGCTCAAAAGGACTGACCATGCACGACCGAAAATCGGGCACACTTATGCAGCTTGGTGAAACGGAAAAACCCGCGGCGGTTCAGATTTTCGGATGCGACCCGCAGACAATGGCGAAAGCCGCAAAAAAAGCGGCGGAAACGGGATGCTGCGCAATAGACATCAATATGGGTTGCCCCGCTCCGAAAATCGCAGGCAACGGCGGCGGAAGCGCACTTATGAAAGACCCCGACCTTGCCGCAAAAATAACCGAAGCTGTTGTGAATGCGGTTGATATTCCCGTAACAGTCAAATTCCGCTCGGGTTGGGACGAAAACAGCATCAATGCCGTTGAATTTGCCGTTATGCAGGAGAATGCTGGTGCATCCGCAATAACCGTTCACGGCAGAACAAGAAAACAGATGTATGCCCCGCCCGTGAATCTTGATATTATTAAGCAAGTAAAGGATATGGTTAAAATTCCCGTTATCGGTAACGGTGACATCGTTGATGCTCACTCAGCTGAAAATATGTATAAAACCACAGGCTGCGATTTCGTTATGGTCGGCAGAGGCGCGCTCGGCGCACCGTGGGTGTTCAGGCAAATAAATGAATATTTCAGAAGCGGAATCATCCTACCCGACCCACCGATTGAAGAGCGGATGGAAATTATGATCCGCCATATCGGAAAACTCTGCGAATACAAAGGCAATTACGTCGGTATGCGTGAAGCAAGAAAGCATTCGGGATGGTATATCAAGGGCATAAGAGGAGCTGCCGCATTGAGGCAGGAAATCGGTTCGCTCGAAACGATGGATCAGCTCAAAACAATAGCGGAAAAAGTTATTAATGCCGCTGTTAACAATTAACAAAAACCTCTGTTAAACATTGTATAAGTTAACAAAATTAAGTCCGCCTTTCAAAACCCGTTGAAATGGCGGATTTGCTATGCTAATATATTAATATCATACATAAAGGAGAAATTAAAATGACTGTACTTTTCAGAATTATAGGCTTCTTGCTTGCAGTTCTCACTCCCCTTCTTTCAACAATCACCTGGGATCCCTTTGCGGGATTTGACAAAGAAGTTCCCGCTGCCGAAGAGAAAATCGGCGGTTTTATGAAGGGCGTATGTCATCTTGATCCCGACTACGACCTTATCAAAGAAGGCAATATCGAATGGTTCCGCGACGATATTCCGTTCCCATATAATAAGGACGGCAGCATTTCCGAACACTATAAAAGCTGGAAGGCATATGCTCAGGGTTATATTGACAACGGCATAAAAATCTTCGGCGTCACTCCCTATCCCGATGACTACATTGCTTACGGCCTTGACCCCAGAGATCCCGCAAGCCGCGAGGGAATTCAGGACATCGCCCGTTTCTATGCAGAAGACCTCAAAGGCATCGTCGGTGCATTTCAGATCACAAACGAAATGGGTATTGACCGATTCACTCTTCCCCTCACTCTCGACGAAGCCGCAGAATTTATCGGTATGCAGCTTGAAGCAATGTACCCCGTAAGAGGCGACATCATCATCGGCTACAATCTCGGCGGACTTTCGGTTGCTCAGCTTCCGTTCAAGATGATGGATTATCATCAGTACTGCGATTACGTCGGTCTTGATATGTATCTCGGATGTTTTGAACCCGTTCTCAAGAATCCCAACCAGTATATCACTCTTCTCAATTTTGTCAGACGTGTAACAGGCAAGCCCATCATTCTTTGCGAATTCGGTTATATCGGATACGGCGAGCCAAAAACAGCAGAAGAAAAAACTGCTGTTCTCCAGAAATACGGTTACAACAGCGAAGAAGAAGCAAGAGCGAATATTGACGACTTCATCAGCAAACTCCCCGAAGATATGAGAGATGAAATCATCAGAGATTACAGCGACAGAACTCCCGAAGAACGTGCCGACCTCATTTTTGACGGTGAATACTCAAACCACCTCTACTGCGAGCTCGCAGAGGGTATGGGTCTTTACGGATTTGAACACACCCCTGAAGGTCAGGCAGAATTCTTTGAGTATGTTATTCCCAAGGTACGCAATCTTGACTATGTTATAGGTATGTGCGTTTATTGCTGGTCAGACAGCGACAGCTGTTATGTCTGCGGTCAGTCGGATTGCCCCGTTGAAACAGGCTGGGGTCTCGTTGACGGCAAAGGCGACCCCAAGCCCGCATACTACGCAGTCCGGGATGGCTTTAAAGATTAATAATTGCTGAATAAAATTCACCCCGAACCTGACCGTTCGGGGTGATGTTATATTAATAACAAACAAATACTTTGACAATAATAATATCATATGCTAGAATGCAGATAGAAATATGTAAAAGAGGTTTTTATATGTTCGATTATTTCAGAATAGCTTGCGCCGTGCCTGACGTTGAGGTTGCGGATGTTGATTTCAACATCGGACAGATGACGAAATTCATCGGCGAAGCAAAAGATAAAAATGTTGATCTGCTTGTTTTTCCCGAACTTTCCGTGACGGGATACACTTGTGCCGACTTGTTTTTTCAGCAGACACTTATTTCCGCATCAAACCAAGGTCTTGCAAAACTTGCCGAATACAGCGGCGGGATTATCATTGCCGCAGGCGCACCCGTTGCAATCGACGGATGCCTTTTTAACTGTGCGGTTATAATTTCGGACGGAAGAATAATCGGCATAATCCCGAAAACCTTTATCCCCAATCACGGTGAACAAAGCGAAAAAAGATGGTTTGTGCCCGCATCGGAAATCAATAAGAACTCGGTTGACTCAAAAGCTCTCGGCATAAGCGAAAGCTACGATATCCCCGTCGGCAGTCTTATCTTTGATGCTGACGGTGTCAAACTCGGCTTTGAAATCTGCGAGGATTTATGGTCGCCTCTTCCTCCGAGTTCATTTCTCTGCACCGACAGTGCGGAAATCATCGCCAACCTTGCCGCAAGCAGTCAGGCGATCGGCAAAAGAGACTACCGCAGAGAGCTCGTTAAGATGCAGTCATCAAAATGCTCGTGCGCATATGCATTCTGCTCCGCAGGCAAGCTTGAATCCACCTCGGACTCGGTGTTCTCGGGTCATTCAATCATCTGCGAAAGCGGAAAAGTTTCGGCAGAAAACAACGCTGAAATTGACAGCGGTTATATGATAATCAGCGACGTTGACCTCGGCAAAATCCGCCGTGACAGAATATCAAACACTACATTTTCGGATTGCAAATCATATTTCTCTTCAAACACAGAAACCGTTGTTATTGATAGATTTACTTCGTCCGCAAACGGTAAATTTGCAAATGTAAAAAAGCTTCCGTTCATTCCGTCAACGGAATCGGAAAGAATTGAAAGATGCCTTTCAATTTTCGGAATACAGGTTGCAGGCATAAAAAAACGCCTTGCAAAAACAAACTGTAAACCCGTTATCGGCATTTCGGGCGGACTCGACTCAACACTTGCTCTTCTCGTCAGTGTTCAGGCAATCAAAGAGCTCGGCAGACCGCTCACCGACGTTGTCGGAATAACGATGCCCTGCTTCGGCACAACCGACAGAACCTACAACAACTCTCTCAGTCTTATGAAATCGCTCGGCATCACGAGCCTTGAAATCAACATCAAGGATGCTTGCATTCAGCACTTCAAGGATATCGGTCAGGACGAAAACAATTATGACCTGACATACGAAAACGCACAGGCAAGAGAAAGAACTCAGGTGCTTATGGACTATGCGGGCAGAGTGAACGGACTTGTTATCGGTACGGGTGACATGAGCGAGCTTGCCCTCGGATGGTGTACCTACAACGGCGACCATATGAGTATGTACGGCGTGAATTCAAGCGTACCCAAGACGCTCATCCGCTGGATAATCGATTCTCTTATCAAAAGCGGAAGCTTTGCGGCCAGCAAGGAATATTTAACCGATATCGTAAACACACCCATCAGTCCCGAGCTTCTTCCGCCCGACGCCAAGGGTGAAATTGCTCAGCAGACAGAAAGCATTGTCGGCCCGTATGCACTCCACGATTTCTTCCTTTACTACATTGTTCGTTACGGCTTCGAGCCCGATAAAATCTATGCACTAGCAAAGAAAGCTTTTGCAGATGATTTCGACAGCGAAACAATTATGAAATGGCTCAGAACATTTTACAGAAGATTTTTCACCCAGCAATTCAAGCGAAGCTGTGTTCCCGACGGAGTGAAACTCGGCTCTGTGGGTCTCTCACCCAAGAGCGATTTCAGAATGCCGAGCGATGCGGCAGTCACAATGTGGATGAAAAAGCTTGATGAAATTGAATAAAAAATTCAGCACCCGATTTTCGGGTGCTGTTGCTTTTTACGGCTGAGGCACAATGGGATGCGCCTCGCTTACGTGTTCAATTGTGATGAAATTATTTCTTGCGGCGTATGCCCACTTCATTCCGAAAGCCTTGCAAGCACCGTCAACGGGCATATAAAGCTGTCCTTCGTTGTCTCTGAAAACTTCATTTCCGAGGTCGAGTTCGCCATTCGGAGTCTGTGCAAAACGGCTTCCTTCGGTGAACACGGCTTCTTTGCCGTAAAGACGCAGAGTAACCTTTCCTTCTTCACGGATATCGACGCCGCCGACAAATCTTATCAGTGTTGCAAAGGCGATATACCACTCGCCTTCCTTGCATACTGCGGGAGTTGAAGCGTTGCAAAGAGCAAGATCGACACCTTTATAATAAACTCTTGTTCTGCCTTCGCCGAATATCGGTGCAATTCTGTAAGGTCTGATTTCATCCTTTGCTTTGTCAATGATACATTCATCGATGATTCTGCCGTCGTTGAGTTCGGAAATCATCGTTATCTTATCGCCGTCAACTTCGATTATTGCAAATGCCGCAACCTTTTCCTCTTGAGGGTAGAATGATGCGTGCCATACTTTATCGGTTGTTTTTGTTCCCGGCGGATTAAAGTTGCTGTTACCGAGTTCATAATGAACGGTGCCTTGCGAAGGTCTGTCGAAAAGCTCTTCGTTTTTAATCGGGAATGTGCGTGAGAAATTATGCTCGTGACCCGAGAAAAGCACATCGAGCATTTCCATTGATTCACGCATCATCGGATAAGTGTCGTCGTTTGCAAGATTCGGACCCGCATAATAAACGGGGAAATGCTGAACGCCGAACTTCCATGTTTTGTCGGATTCCGCAATATCTTTCTTCGCCCATTCATTCATCAGCTCAGGCTCGTTGACGCCGAAAACATCGAAATGAGCATTGCCGTAATCGAACGAATAGATTTCCGTCTGCCAGCCTTCGGGGCCGTTTTTCGGATAAGAATATTCAAGCTGTGTGTTGAAAAACTCGGCAGGCTCGGCATAATATCTGTTGACTTCGTTGGGGAAATACTGCTCGAAACCCCTGTTATCGTGATTGCCGCAGCTCATCATATAGGGCAGATGCTCGATTATCCCTTCCATACCCTCAAACATTGCATTCCACTGAATTTCGTGCTGACCGCAGTTTGTGTTATCGCCTGCGGTAAGAATGAATTTTACATCGGGATATTTTGCAAGTGCATCATTGAGAAATTTATTGAGGGTCGAGTAATCAGGGTTATAATGGTCATCGTCCTTCTGATGGTCTGAAATCGCAATGAATCTGAACTTTGTGAGATTTTCTTCTTCAGTATCAAACCAATATTCTTCACTGCGGTTTTCTCCGCTTCCGCAGGTGTAATAATATCTTGTACCGGGTTTGAGATTCTTGGCGGTTGCCCAGAAGATATTGCTTGTGTTCACATCACTTCTGAACGGTTTCACAATCGCTTCGGCTCTTGATTTTTCGCCGTTCTTTTCGTAATACTCAATATATCCCGACTCAACCTCAATGCTTGAACGCCAGGTTACCGTCATCGAAGTTTTTGCATCACCCGAAATGCTGACCATAATATGGTCGGGTTTTTCGGTTGCAAATCTGAAATTTGGCTGTCTTTCCATAATTATTTCACCTTGATTTTAAAAAGTCTTGCGCCGTGAGAATTGACTTTTGCGCTGAAAGCACCGTCTGTTACGGCGTATTCTTCGTGGCTCCACATATCCCAAACGGAATAATCGAATCCGCCGATTGCAGCATCGGTAACGTCAAATGAAATTTCTCTTGATTCATCATCGGTGTTGAAAAGTGCAACGTATCTGCAGTTTTCGCCCTTTGAAGTCCAGATGATTTCGCCCTTGCCGTCGGTTTCTTCACGCTTGAACTGCCTTGCTCCGCTTGAATTCTTAAGCATATCGATAAGTTCTCTGTTCTGAAGAAGAGAAAGTGTGAATTCATCGTTTTCACGCATTTCTCCGCCCATCATAAGCGGCGAACGGAAGATGGCCCAAAGGGTCATCATTGTTATCTGTTCGTCTTTGGTGAAGCGTGTGTATCTGTTTCTGTATTCGGGAAGCTTTTCCGTTTTCTGAATGCGTCCGAGCGGGAGCATATCGCAATCGGGCCAGGCACCCTGCTGAACATAATCCTGCCAGGCATAGCAGCGCTCAAACATTGCGTGAAGCTTGCTCCATTCATCCCAGAAATCGCCCGTCATACGCCACATATTTGCGTTTGCCGCAAGATGCTCATGCTCCCATACGGGTGCGGGACCCGGCGAAAGACTCAGTACCATATCTCTGCCGCACTTATCAATCGCCTTGCGGAGCATTTCGATTTCACGCCTTGCAGAATAAGGGTTGTCCTTCAGAAATTCCGTGTTGGATATATCGTCGCACTTTATGTAGTCAACGCCCCACGATGCATAGAGTTCAAAAAGCGAATCGTAATATTCCTGAGCACCCTTTGCATCGGGATTCACACCGTACATATCGGTATTCCACGGACAGATTGAAAACTGCTGAGCAATATCTCTCGCGGTTATGCCGTCGCATTTTGTCGGCGTGTTCCGATGAACCGCCTGACGGGGAATGCCTCGCATAATGTGGATACCGAATTTGAGACCGAGCGAATGAACATAATCCGCAATGGGTTTGAATCCCTTGCCGCCCGCAGACGAAGGAAATCTCTCGGGCGAAGGGATAAGTCGGGAATACTCATCCATATAAAGCGGTACGAAATTGTGGTAATAATAGCAATCCGCTGTCGGTTCCGACCACTGGATATCACAAACTATATACTCCCAGCCGTAGTCTTTAAGGTGTTTTGCCATATAATCGGCATTTCCTATAAGCTGCTCCTCGTTGACGGCAGCACCGTAGCAATCCCAGCTGTTCCAGCCCATAGGAGGGGTCGGTGCAAGTCTTTTATGCATACTTATCAATCCTTTCGGTAAACTCTTATTTCAAATTCCGCCTGCGTTTCAAGGCGGTCAAGACCGTTTATTTTCTGCTGGTCATCAACACCTGTTTTATAATAATACGGCGTCATTTTGAAAAGATTCTGTATATCTTCGTCAGATGAAAGTTCAATCGTTTTGCAGACTCTCTGAGTCCTTATAAGCCCGAATCCCCTGATATCCGAATCGGGAATGTCATTAAGATAGGGTTTATCATAAATTGCGGCTTTCAATCCGAAAAGATGCTTTTCAAGAGGAATAACCCGAATCATTATCCCGCCTTTTTTCAGCACACGGCAGTATTCCTCATCCGCTTCGGGAGAAAAGATGTTGAGAAGCAAGTCCGCAGACCCGTCTGCAAACGGCAAATCAAATACGCTTGCAACCGCCGCAGGAATACCGCTTTTGCGTTTTGAAGCAAACTCAAGCGCATCTTTTGAAATATCAACGCCGTAAAACAAAACATCCTTGCCGTTTTCGGAAAGCCTCTGCATTATGCCTGAGGAATACCAGCATTCGCCGCAACCAGCATCAATAACGGCATCACCGCTTTTGAGAAACTCATCACAGTTATCCGTTACGGCATCACGGAGAAAACCGTAATAACCCTTGTCGAGAAAATCTCTTCTCGCTCTTATCATCACCCTGTCATCGCCGTGCCTTTTCGCCGATGATTTCTGCGACTGAAGAAGATTGACGTAGCCGAATTTTGATTTATCAAAGCAATGCCCGTTTTCGCATTTATAGAGCTTTTCTTCTTCCGCGAGCGCTTCACGGCATACGGGACAGATAAAATTCATATTATTTCCCTTTGTATTCATTTAATTTTTCTATCATTTTTCTGCCTATGCCGCACATAAACTTTTCGCATTCAACCAGCATACCATCGGGGAACAAACGCAAAAAGCTGTCGGCTTCATAAGTGAAATTGCCCGAATAATTTATATCGGCAAGAGCTTTGAGAATCGAATCCCAATCCATTTTTGAAAGATAAGGCAGCTGATGAGAATCGTGGATATGGTCATTATCGTGGATATGAAGGCAACCGAGTCTGCTGCCCATATCTCTTATCATTGATGCACAGTCTTCACCGACAAGACCGCAATGGCCAAGATCAAGACACGCCGTGAAATTCTCGGGATTGACGGCATCAACATAGCGGTTGAAATCTTCGGCAGTACTGCAGACATTGGGAACTATGCGGTTGAGTCTGTCATCCCATCCCCACATATTTTCAAGAGCTATTTTCACGCCGTAATCCTTTGCGTAAGGCTCAAGATAATGATATAACTCCATATTCTTTTCAAACTGATTTTCTTTGAAAACGCAAGGATGAACCACACAGATTTTTGCATCGAGCATCCCTGCAATTTCAAGTGCTCTTTTAACCTTTTCGATTGTTTTTCTGCTGTATTCATCATCGCTTTCTCTGACGGGAGGGAACGGTGCGTGTGACTGCTCAAACGGAACGGAATAACCGTCAGCAATCCTTTTTAATTCCTTAATATGTTCTTTATATGACGGCGTGTTAAGCAAATCATTGTCATCACTCATGCAGAACATCGAAAAATCAATTCCGTCAAATCCGCTTTCACAAAGGATTTTAACCGCCGATTCATCGCCGAATCTTTCGGCAAGCACTTCAGTCTGTGTTACAAGTTTCATAGCATCCACTCTCCAAAATATAATGTTCAATTATATTATATCACCTTTACTTTTTATCTACAAGCCATAAAACTTCAAAATCTTAACAAATTATTAATTGACATAATTTCCGAAATATAATAAAATAACTTGGAAGAGAAAATAAAAAGAGGTGCATAATTATGCCTAAAGCTGAATACCGCAGCTCAATCCGTTCCAAGAATCTGATCAAAAAAGCAGTCGCAAAGCTCATTCACGAAAAGGACATTCAGAAAATCACCGTTTCGGATATCATCAGAGAAGCAGATATCAGCCGAGGTACTTTCTATGCTCATTTTGCGGATGTTTCAAGTGTTATCGAACAGATTGAAAGCGAAGAAATCTGCAATCTTATGGAATATGTCGAAAGATTCGGATTCGAAAATATTTCAACCCAGACCGAACGTTTCATTGAACTGCTTTGTGAATATCTGAGCAGAGATATGGAATATTACCGTATGCTCACTCAGTCCAATATTCTCAACAACTTCATCCTGAGACTTGTTGACATTTATTACGAAAAGCTTTTCAATGCAACTATAAGCAAGCAGAGCACATCAAACAAAGATGAAGTAAATCTTTATCTTATTTATATAACGTCGGGAGCAAAATCAATAATTCTTTCGTGGCTCAACGGAGAAATAAAAGGTTCTTCCGTCGAAATCGCAAAAATACTTTCAAAGCTTATTCAGCTTAACCAGAAATATTTCGACTAAAAACAAAAGGCTGTTTCACTTTTTCCGTGAAACAGCTTTTTTTATATTATAATCCGAATATCCCGAGAATACCGTAAGAAAATGCACTCATTATAAGGTTGGCGATAAGAACGCCGAGTGCAATTACGGGAAATGATATTTTGATTCTCATATCAAGCAAAGCGGCAATGAGTGCGCCTGTCCATCCGCCCGTGCCGGGAAGAGGAATCGCAACGAAAGTAAGAAGACCCCACTTGCTGCCTTTCTTGACTTTTTCGCTCTTTCTCATTGAGCTGGATTCAAGCTTTTCAACAAGCTTTCTTGTAGGAGAAAACTTTTTGAGGAATTCAAATATTTTTCTGATAAACA
>JAZNFD010000337.1:0-5475 GCA_045588975.1 Acutalibacteraceae bacterium
AGAGCGAAATGTGACTGCGCAACCTCCGAGATAATGTTTACATCTCTGTAAATACCGCCGTAGAAAGTGAAGTCTGCCATTTCGGGATAAAGGAATTCGTTTGCGCTGTTATCAACGATAACTCTGAGAGAATTTTCACCCTCTGCTTTGATGAAATCGGTGATTTCGAAGCGGAACATTGAATATCCGTTTTCGTGGCTGCCGATATAAACTCCGTTAACAAAAACCTCGCACACGGTATTTGCACCGCAGAGTTCAAGATAAACTCTGCCGTCGAAATAAGGGATTGTTCTTTCGTAAACGCATCTGCCTCTGTAATATTCATCAGCACCGCCCTGACCGTCAACGGCATTCCAGGTATGCGGAAGGTCAACCTTCTCTGCAACGCCGTCCTTGATGAAATCCCAGCCGTTGTTAATGTTGATTATTTTTCTCATTTTCAAGTCACCTTTGCTTTCCCAATAATTATAATTCGAGTTTCAACCATTATATATTATACCATCTGAATATAAAAAATCAAGGGTTGTCCTTTAAACAAAGGACAACCCTTTCTCAATCCAACTTTTATGCAGAAAATTATGCTTTGTTCTTTGTTGCCGCCTTGATAACCGAAAGAGTGATAATTGTGATTGCGATACCGAGGGGCAGAGTGATAATCCAGCTCTGGACAAAGCCTGCAATGACATACATTACAAACGAAATGCCCGCAACTGTCAATGCATAGGGAAGCTGGGTTGAAACGTGGTTGATGTGGTTGCTCTGGCTGCCTGCCGAAGCCATGATGGTTGTATCCGAAATGGGTGAGCAGTGGTCGCCGCAGACCGCACCTGCCATACAAGCCGAGATAGCAATAACCGAAATCGCGCCTGACTCATAGGAGAATACATTGAGAACAAGGGGGATAAGGATACCGAATGTACCCCATGATGTACCTGTTGCGAATGAAAGACCAACCGCAATAAGGAATACGATAGCGGGAAGGAAGTTCTGGAAGCCGTCTGCCGATCTTTCAACAATGCCTGCAATAAACTCTTTTGCTCCGAGGCTGTCTGTCATAGCCTTGAGAGTCCATGCGCAAGCAAGAATCATAATAGCGGGAACCATTGCCTTGAAGCCTTCGGGAATGGATGCCATGCAGTCCTTGAAGGAAATAACACGACGGATCATGAAGTAGATGACTGCGAGTATAAGGGTGATGAATGAGCCGTAAAGAAGACCTACAGATGCATCCGAGCACGAGAATGCTTCGATGAAGTTATGGTATGCTGCTTCGCCTTCAACAAAGAAACCGCCTGAATAAATCATGCCGATAACGCAAGCGATAATGAGCATAATAACGGGGATAATAAGGTCAATAACCTTGCCCTTGGGGTTGGCATTATCGTCGGAAACGGAATCCTTGAAGCTCTCTGCGTCTGATGTGAAGAGATCGCCCTTTTCAAGAGCATTTCTCTCATGAAGCTTCATCGGGCCGTAGTCAAACTTCATAAGGGTAATCGCAACCATCATAACGATGGTGAGAAGTGCGTAGAAGTTGTAGGGAATTGCGTTGAGGAAAAGCTGGAATCCGCTTACTTCTTCTTCTGCAACAAAACCTGCAACTGCCGCTGCCCATGATGAAACGGGAGCAATGATGCAGATGGGAGCTGCTGTGGCATCGATAAGGTAAGCGAGCTTTGCTCTTGAAACCTTCTGCTTATCTGTAACGGGTCTCATAACCGAGCCGACTGTAAGGCAGTTGAAATAGTCATCAATAAAGATAAGGCAACCGAAGAGAACGGAAGCAAGCTGTGCACCGACTCTTGACTTTATGTTCTTTGATGCCCAGCGTCCGAATGCAGCCGAGCCGCCTGCCTTGTTCATCATCGAAACCATTGCACCGAGAACGATGAGGAATATGATGATACCCATGTTATATGAGTCTGCAACGCTTGTAACAAAGCCGTCGCTGAAAACATGGACTATCGTCTTCTCGAAATCAAAGTTGGCGTAAAGAAGACCGCCCACAAGAATACCGAGGAAGAGCGAAGAATAAACTTCTTTTGTGATAAGTGCAAGAACGATGGCAACAACGGGGGGAAGCAATGCCCACCAGCTGTTTGCAAATCTGCTGCCCTCTTCAACAACTTCTGCCGCAACGTCTTCTGCCATAAGAAGAACTGCATCGGCTTCGGTAGCAACCGCGGCTTCTTCGCCTGTTGCAAATCCGAAGGTGCAGAAAAGCGAGCCGAGAAGAGCAATGACAATTAATATTGCCGCAAACTTTCTCTTGTTAGTCATAATCAGACCTCCATAAATATTAATAAACTGTTACATTGATATTAACTTATATACAAATTTTTGTCAAGAAAAAAAGAAAAATCTTGTCACAAAACAACAAAAAGCGGAATGCATGGTTAAGCATTCCGCTTTAATTCAGTTTTTAAGGCTCTGCATCGGAGCGGGGATTCTGCCGCCGCGATTGATGAATTTTGCAGGCGAATAGTTTGAGAGAGGCATAACCGGACCGCTTCCGAGAAGTCCGCCGAAGCTCAGCTCCTCACCGACCTTCTTGCCGATTGCGGGAATAACTCTGACTGCCGTAGTCTTTGAGTTGACCATACCGATTGCGGCTTCGTCGGCAATGATTGCCGAGATAACCTCTGCAGGTGTGTCGCCCGGAATATTAATCATATCAAGACCTACGGAGCAAACCGCAGTCATAGCCTCAAGCTTGTTGAGGCTGAGTGCGCCGCATCTTGCCGCGTGAATCATACCCGCATCCTCTGTTACGGGAATGAATGCGCCCGAAAGACCGCCAACGTGCGACGATGCCATAACGCCGCCTTTTTTGACCGCATCGTTGAGAAGAGCAAGGGCAGCTGTTGTGCCGTGGCATCCGCAGCACTCAAGACCCATTTCTTCAAGAATATACGCAACCGAGTCACCGATAGCGGGAGTCGGAGCAAGCGAAAGGTCAACAATACCGAAAGGTACGCCGAGTCTGCGTGAAGCTTCGCTTGCAACAAGCTGACCCATGCGGGTGATTTTGAATGCGGTTTTCTTTATAAGGTCGGCAACGGCGGTGAGGTCGCAATCCCCCGCTTTTGCGAGAGCCGCTCTGACAACACCGGGGCCCGAAACACCTACGTTGATTACGCAGTCAGGCTCGCCGGCACCGTGAAATGCACCTGCCATAAAGGGGTTATCCTCGGGTGCGTTGCAGAAAACAACAAGCTTTGCGGGGCCGATGCAATCTCTGTCGGCGGTAAGCTCAGCACTTTTTCTGACCACTTTGCCCATAAGACCGACAGCATCCATATTGATGCCCGCTTTTGTCGAACCGATATTGACCGACGAACAGATGTGATCGGTCACGCTGAGAGCCTCGGGAATCGCCTCGATAAGCTCTCTGTCACCGGGGCCGAAGCCTTTCTGCACAAGGGCGGAAAAACCGCCAAGGAAGTTGACTCCGCAGGCAACGGCTGCCTTTTCAAGAGTCTTTGCAAGCTTTACGGCATCCTTGTTTTCGCAGGAAGCGAGAATCATCGCCGCGGGAGTAACGGAAATTCTTTTGTTGATGATGGGAATACCGAATTCCTTTTCAATCTGCTCACCCGTTGTAACAAGATCCTTTGCGTATCGGGTGATTTTATCGTAGACCTTCTGACACATAACATCAACATCGCTGTGACAGCAGTCAAGAAGGGAAATACCCATTGTTATTGTACGCACGTCCAGGTGTTCATCCTGAATCATGGTTATTGTTTCAAGAATATCTCTTGCGTTAAGCACGGAATTTTCACCTCACATTGATAGTATATGCATTATATAGTGTGCATTGCGTTGAAAATATCCTCGTGCATTGCATGAATTGAGAGTCCCATATCATCGCCGATTTTTTGCAGCATATCCGAAAATTCGGTGAAAGGAATGTCTGATTTTGTGATGTCGACCATCATAATCATTGCAAACATATCCTGAAGAATTGACTGGGTAACTTCGAGAACGTTTATGTTGTGGTTTGAGCATTCTGTGGAAACCTTTGCAAGAATACCAACCATATCCTTACCGATAACTGTTATAACTGCACGCATAGTCTGCCTCCGATTTTATTTAATTTCTAAAATTTCGATAATATCTTTAACGATAAAATCCGCCACGGATCCGGGATTTTCTTTCTTTGTGAAAAGACATCCGTATGTACCTGCATTTTTGCCCGACAAAACATCGATTTCCCTGTCGCCTATCATAACGGTTTCGCTTCTGTCGAGACCGTAGGTGTCACAGATATAATTGACTGCATCGGGTGACGGCTTTGAGGGGAAATTCATCGACGAATCAACAAACGCAGTGAAGAATTTCTTCATACCGTACTCTTCAAGATAATGCTGAGAGGTTTCAAAACCTCTGTGAGTATATAAAAAATGCTTTTTGCCGTCATTGAAAAGGGTTTCGAGAACTCTGTATGTATTCTCAAACGGAACGGCAATCGGGCGGAGATTATAATCGTGTTCGTATTTGCGGAAAACGGCTTTTTCTTCTTCGCTGACGTCATAATGCTCAAAAGCGTGGGCAAAAGTTATTTCAAGAAGAGCCTTTGCCTCGTCGTAGTCTGCTTCTTTGCCGAATTCGGAAAGTGCTTTAAGAAAAGCCGAGGTTATGTGAGGGTAGCTGTCAAACAGCATACCGTCAAAATCCCAGATGTAATTCTGCATAATCATTCACCGTAGCCGTTGGGATTCTGCGACTGCCATCTCCAGGAATCTTCACACATTTCATCGATTCCTCTGACCGCTTCCCAGCCAAGCTCTGCCTTTGCCTTTGAGGGGTCGGAGTAGCAGGTTGCGATATCGCCGTCGCGTCTGGGACCGATAACGTACTTAACCTGCTGACCGCTTGCCTTCTCAAATGCCTTGACAACGTCGAGCACACTGTAGCCGTTGCCTGTGCCGAGATTGTAGATATTGAGACCTGTGCCTGAGCAAGCCTTCCTTACAGCGCAAAGATGACCCTGAGCCAAGTCAACAACGTGGATATAATCACGTACGCCTGTGCCGTCAGGTGTCGGATAATCGTCACCGAAAACGCCGAGATGGTCAAGCTTGCCGATGGCAACCTGAGTTATATAAGGCATAAGGTTGTTGGGAATGCCGTTGGGATCTTCGCCGATAAGTCCGCTCTTGTGAGCACCGATGGGGTTAAAGTAGCGAAGAATAACCACGCTCCACTCATTATCGGATGCATAGAGGTCGGAAAGAATAGTTTCGATATAGAGCTTTGTTGTGCCGTAGGGGTTTGTTGTGCCGCCTGCAGGCATATCCTCACGCAGAGGAGAAGGATTATTGCTGCCGTAAACAGTTGCAGATGAGCTGAAAACAATCTTCTTACAGCCTGCATCACGCATAGCCTCGCACAGTGTTACAGTGCCGCCGATGTTGTTTTCATAATATTCGAGAGGCTTGCGGCAGCTCTCGCCGACAGCCTTAAGACCTG
>JAZNFD010000338.1:0-3015 GCA_045588975.1 Acutalibacteraceae bacterium
CTCAATGGAAGCACTTATCAACGAGAATTCCAAAGCCTATGAAAAGCACTTCATCAAATATCTTGCGAGCAAGGAGGCTGTTGAAGAAAAGCTGCTTGAATTCGGTGAGCTTTACAAAACACCGATAGTCCGCAACGGAAACAAAGCAACAGTCGGTTATTGCCCCGAAATCTGGAAAGAGTGAGATTAATATGCCTCAAACTTTGAAATTGTTGCAAAGCATCTTGCTTTTTCGATAACCAATTTGAAATAACGAACGCGAATTTCCTTGAATCTGCAGATACGCTTGTAGCCGACAGTTGTACCGGCTGCAAGCTTTTTCCATTTGCCGTTAATCTGTGCGTAAAGAGTGAACTTTTCAATCTGCTGACCTGTTCTTATGTGTTCGCCGAGAACGATTTTATCAATATCGTATTCATCGCCGATATCAAGAATCAGCTCTGCGCCGTCAGGGTCATCACCCGAATGCCAATAGTCTTCGGGGTCATGGCTGAGCGCCATCTGACCGGTATGCTTTTCGTCAAGGTGCTGACTGTCGGTCATAACCGAATCATCGGCAAGATTCTCGTTGAAATCAATTTCAAGCTGAGCACCCATTGAAAGAAGGGTTTCGATATCTTTTTCATGAATTCTTCCCTCGGTTGTGGGCGGAATGTTGAGTAGGAAGCTTGCATTTGCACCAACAGAGTTATAATAAATCTCCATAAGCTTTGACAGAGGTTTCACGGAATAGTCATCCTCAGGATGATAGAACCAACCCTTTCTGATTGATACATCAACCTCTGCGGGATACCAGATAAGCTTGTTGCATTTTTTGATTGCCTTCCTGCTGCCTAAATCAAGGGCAGTGGGATTTATTTTTCTGGGAGGTTTTGAAACATCGTGCTGGCTTGCCGCCGCAATCAGTTCGCTGTTTGAATGCCAATACGGCACAACGCTCCATTCGCTGCTCCTGCACACACCTGCTTCATTTCCGCACCAACGCACATCGGGACCGCTTATGCTGATTGCCGCATTCGGCTGAAGCTCACGGATAAGCTTATAATAACTTTCCCAGTCGTATTCCTGAACCTTACCGTTGGGGCCTTCTCCGCACGCACCGTCAAACCATACGCAAAAAAGATCACCGTATGCGGTCAGAAGCTCTCGAAGCTGGTTTTTGAAAAATTTGTTATATGCTTCGCCCGAGCCGTAGGTGGGTTCGTGTCTGTCCCACGGAGAAAGATAAACGCCGAACTTGAGACCGAATTCCTTGCACGCCTTTGCACATTCGGCAACGACGTCACCTTTGCCGTCTTTCCATTTGCTTGAACGTACACTGTGATCCGTATATGCACTCGGCCAAAGGCAGAAGCCGTCATGATGCTTTGCAGTCAGAATAAGCCCTTTCATTCCCGCAAGCTGACAAACTTTAGCCCACTGACGGCAGTCAAGCTTTTCGGGATTAAAAAGCTCGGGGTCTTCGTTTCCGTTGCCCCACTCGGAGTTGGTGAAAGTGTTGATTCCGAAATGTATAAAAGCATAGAACTCGGTTTCCTGCCACTTTAACTGACGCTCTGTCGGAACAATTGATGCGGCATATTTAACGAAATCAGGGGTTTTACTCATATCAAATCTCCTTTTAATCTGTTGAATCAGTAATTTTTTGCAGCATACAGCTCCAATAATTCTCAGAAATATTGTTGCTCATTGCGTAATTTATAAGTCGTATAAGTGCTTGCGACTCCATAACATAAGTGAACATCTCGGGCGGCAGCATCCCACGGTCTGCATAGGCAAGGAGTCTGAATTTAAGTGCATCATCAGCATCAAGGCACAGCTTTTTTATCAGCTTCTGCAAATCCGCATCATCAGGCGGCGAATTATTTTTGCCCTTTTCGATGTTGCTGATATACTGTGCAGTTTTGCCAAGCTCAGCCGAAAGCTCGCCTTGCGAAAGCTTCGCATTTTCACGGGTTTCTTTAAGCATAATACCGAACGGCGTCGGGATAAACATCGGACTCCTCCTTTCCCGAAATTTCAGTATAGATCCGATGCAACAAACAGTATCTGCCGATTCTGTTTGTTGCACAAATAAACAAATTTGTTTATTTATAAATATACAATAGTAGAATAGCATATATTCGGGTGGGTGTCAAGATATCGGAATCATATTATTTCAGACTGTTTTAATGATATTAAATTCATATAAAAAAGGCAGGAGCACTGCTCCTGCCATACATTATAATATATTATTCAAAATTGCAGATAATCTTATCTCCGTCTGCAGTGAGGCTGACCGATTTTATCGGCTTATCCGCACTGTGGACAATTTTTTCCGTCACAACATCCTCAACGTTACGTCTGATAGTGTTGCGCAGGTCTCTGGCACCTCTCGGTCCGTCAACGGAAAGACGCGCAATCGTGCTGACTGCCGCATTGTCCCATCCAAAGCAGATGCCCTTGTCCTTGAGCGGATCAACAAGCTCGGTGAGCATAAGAACGGCGATTCTCTCATAGTCCTCCTGTGTGAGGTCGTTGAACACCACAACCTCGTCAACTCTGCCGATAAATTCGGGTCTGAGGAATTCGTTGAGAGCCTTCATAGCCCTTTCTTTGGATGCGTCATTCTTTGTTTTGGCAAAGCCGAGAGCACCCGAGCCTCTGTTACTGCCTGCGTTGGAGGTCATAACAATAACCGTATTCTCAAAGCTTACGTTTCTGCCCTGAGCATCGGTGATTCTTCCTTCATCGAGAATCTGGAGAAGGATGTTCATAACGTCGGGGTGTGCCTTTTCGATTTCGTCAAAAAGAACGACGGAATATGGCTTGCGGCGCACCTTTTCGGTGAGCTGACCCGCCTCATCGTAGCCGACATATCCCGGAGGTGAGCCGATGATTCTTGAAACGGAATGCTTCTCCATGAATTCACTCATATCAAGCCTGATAAGAGTTTCGGGAGTTTCAAAAAGCTCTTTTGCAAGCAGCTTTACAAGCTCTGTTTTACCAACACCCGTGGGGCCCACAAAGATAAAC
>JAZNFD010000339.1:0-3945 GCA_045588975.1 Acutalibacteraceae bacterium
TTTTAAAAAAACAGTAACTCTTTCGGGAGTTACTGTTTTTTCTTTGGGCATAATATCTGTAGGTGATATTATGCAATATACAGTTTTGGTTTCTGCATTATCTTATCTTCTCGGAAGTTTTAACACAGCGGTAATTGTTTCAAAAATAATATACAAAACCGATATCAGAAATCACGGAAGTAAAAATGCGGGAGCAACCAACGCACTGCGAACTTTCGGAAAAAAGGCAGGTTTAGTAGTTTTTGTATCTGATTTTTCAAAAGGTCTGATAGCGGTTGCGATTGCAAGATGTTTGGTTGCTTTTTTGAACGCACCTTATGAAACGATTCTTTTTGCCGGATTTTTTGCTCAGCTGGGTCACACGTTTCCTTTGTTTTTCGGTTTCAGAGGAGGGAAAGGTGTTGCAACAGCCGCAGGAGCTGCGCTCGGAGTTATGCCGTTTGTTTCGTTGATTCTTTTATCTGTTTTCGCAGTTATTGTTTTGCTGACGAAAACCGTATCGATTGCATCGGGTGTTTGTGCTGTTGCTTATCCCTTGTTGGCATATTTTATCGGCGGATATAATAATGTGTATAAGTTTATTTTTGCTGTTTCCTGTGCCGTCATGATAATTGTCAAACACGCTCCGAATATTGCACGTCTTCTTGACGGAGAAGAAAATAAAATATCAACGGATTGATTTTATACTTCTTTTTTTATTTTATCGATTATTCTTTTTTCCAGCCTTGATATGTAGCTTTGAGAAATTCCGAGAGCATCCGCAACTTCTTTTTGTGTGTATTCTTTACCGCCGCCGATGCCGAATCTCATTGTCATAATCATTCGTTCTCTTTTGCTGAGAGAATTGACAGCCTTATAAAGTCTGCTTCGTTCATCTTCGGCTTCTATATCTCTGTAAACATCATCCGGTTCGCTTCCCAGTATATCCGAAATCAGTAATTCGTTGCCGTCCCAATCGGTGTTCAGCGGCTCGTAATAAGAAACTTCTGCTTTTGCGGAATTGGTTTTTCGCAGATACATTAATATTTCGTTTTCGATGCATCTTGATGCGTAGGTTGCAAGTTTGATGTTTTTTGAAAGTCTGAATGTGTTGACAGCCTTTATCAGACCGAGTGTACCGATTGAAATAAGGTCTTCGATGGGTATTCCCGTGTTTTCGAATTTTTTGGCAATGTAGACGACCAGCCGAAGGTTATGAACTATAAGTTCTTCTCTTGCTTCTTTGTTTCCGTTTTCAAATTTCTGAAGGCACTCAAGCTCATATTCGTTGCTCAGCGGAGGGGGAAGGGTATCGGGTCCGTTTATGTAATCGACTTCAATTTCAAACATCTTTGATTGAATTTTCAGAAAAAGCTTTCGTAAGAAATTCTTTATCATATGGTAATCATACCTCCTTTTGTTCTGCCTTCAACCGTTTCGAGATACGGTACTCCGAAGAGTGCGGAGTATACGCCCGAAACGATTTTTTTATCGGTGATTGCTATATAGATATCTTTGCTTTCAATCCAATTTCCTTCGATTCTTATTTCTGTTTTATCTGCCATAAAAGAGGGGAGCGCCCCTGAATCTTTGATGGTTGAAAAGGGGATGAGTCTGAAGTTATTCAATGATGTCAGATCATCTTTTTTGAACAGATTTTTTACGAATTCCTTTTCGACAATGATGACGGGTCTGCCCGAAAAACAGTCACAAAGAGTATTGCCTGAGTCAAAAAGTGCTTTTCCTTCCGAAATTCTGTCTTCGTAATAAATCCTTATTTCATAGATGCTTTTTTGAGGTACTTTGCTTTTGGTAAATCTTGATATGATATACATAATGCAGTAACATATCACAGCACTAACCGTAAGCGTCAGCAAACTTATGTCGAAATATACTACTCCGTTTATATATATTGATGAATTTGGATTAAGTGATGTCGAAAGAGCAAACATAATCCCTGCAAACCCGAAGTTGACAAGTGCAAATGAAGCACAGCATTTTAGAAAAGATTTTATATTTTTTATGTCGAATGCTACCAGTACCATAGCAGCAAATAAAATAATTTTAATTAGTATATTTGTTGCGATTGGTATATTTTCGATGAATATGACCATTGAAGAAATGCCGCCAAGTAAAGAAGAAACAAGTATTCTCCACGTTTTAAAATTGTATCCCGTAACAGCAACACTTGTGCGCAGAAGCAGATAATTTACTATCAGATTTATTATTACAAGTACATCGGCATAAATGACAGTTTTCAATATATCACCCCGTGTTCAAGTTGAATTATAAATCCACAGCGATATAAAATTTGTCGTAAGGAGGAAGATTTTTATCGGTTTTCTATTGAATATATTTTAAAGCAGGTATATAATTAACTTTAAATCGGAGGATGTTAAAATGAAAGGATATTTGTTTGATACTCATATACATACAATGGAATCAAGTACGTGCAGTGAAGTAGCGGCGGCGGATATTGTTGCAAGATACAAAAAACTCGGTTATGACGGAATAATCATTACCGATCATGTTTCTGCATATCAGTTCAAAAAGCACGCCACAACATATGAAGAACAGGCAAAAAAATATATGGAAGGTTATATAGCTGCCAAAAAATTTGAGGATGATAATTTTCATGTTATTCAAGGTATGGAAATAAGATTTCTTGAAAATGATAATGATTATCTTCTCTACGGTTTTGATGAAGACTTTATTCTTTCTCGGGATCTTACTCAATACAAATCCCTTGAGGATTTTCGTCCCGTTATTGAAGAAAACGGACTTATTATTTTTCAGGCTCATCCCTTCAGATGCGGAATGACCGTTGTTGACCAGAGACTTCTTGACGGCATAGAAGTTTATAACGGTCACGGCAATCACAACTCAAGCAATGACATTGCATATAAATGGGCAAAAAAATATTCTCACAGAATGCTTTCGGGTTCCGATTATCACGGCGTAGAAACTATGGAGCCGGGCGGAGTTTATTTTGAAGAATATCTTACAAATTCAAAAGAAGTTGCGGAAGCACTCAGAGCAGGTAAATATTCTCTAAAAATTTTTACGGAATAAAAAAACGGCGTAAAATCGCCGCTTGTTTTAAAACAACTGGTTTTTGCCTTTTTCAAGCTTGTTGACCAGTCTGTTCATTTCTTCCTTTGAACGCACGCTTTTTGAAAGGTCGATAAATCTTTTTCTTTCATTTTCGTTCAGGGAAGAGAATGTGCTCATTGCTTTTTCGCTTCTTGAAAGGGCCATTCCGAGCCCTTGCGGCATACCGTTAAAATCAATCATAATTAACACCTCGTATATATTTTTTCGGTTTGTTGTTTATTTATTCTTGTAAACATAAAGAGATTGTGATATAATTGATAAAATTTATCTCAGCGGAGGAGAAGACAAATGAGATACAGAGAAATGGGGAAGACCGGAGTTGAGGTTTCCGCTCTCGGCTTCGGCTGTATGAGATTTCCTGTTATTGAAGGTAACGGAGATAAGATTGATGAAACAAAGTCAATAGAAATGATTCGTTACGCAATCGATAACGGAGTCAATTATCTTGATACTGCCTTTTTCTATCACGGCGGTAACAGTGAGAGACTTGTCGGCAAAGCTTTGAAAGACGGTTACAGAAAGCTTGCTTATCTTGCAACAAAACTTCCTCTCGGCAATGTTAATTGCGAGGAAGATGTTGAAAGAATATTCAATGAACAGCTTGAAAAGCTTGATACCGATTACATTGATTTTTATCTTCTTCATGCTGTTAATAATGATTCGTGGGATAACAGGGTTGTAAAATTCAACATAATGCCCAAGCTTGAAAAACTCAAGGCTGAGGGTAAAATAAAACATATCGGTTTTTCATTTCACGATGACCTCTGGGTTTTCAAAAAAATCATAGATGCATATGACGGATTTGAATTCTGTCAGATTCAGCTTAATTATATTGACGTTGATTATCAGGCG
>JAZNFD010000340.1:0-3035 GCA_045588975.1 Acutalibacteraceae bacterium
CTATGAACTACCTTGACGAAAACAACGAGCTTATCGGCTTTGACACAGAGCTTGCAAAGGCTGTTTTCGGCAACCTCGGTTACGAAGTTATCTTCCAGGAAATCGAGTGGAGCAGCAAGTACACAGACCTTGATTCAGGCACAATCGACTGCGTATGGAACGGTTTCACAGCTAACACCGCTGATGATGACGGCGTTCTCCGTTCAGAAAAGGTTGACTTTTCCTACAACTATATGGAAAACCGTCAGGTAGTTGTTGTCAAGGCTGATTCAGGCATTGCAACAGCAGCAGACCTTAACGGCAAGTTCGGCGTTGCTGAAAGCGGTTCAGCAGGCGAAGCATATGCAAAAGAATTCGAAGGCACAGCTTTCAAGGGCTTCATCAAGCAGACAGAATGCCTCACGGAAATCAGCGCAGGCACAGCAGATTTCGCAGTTGTTGACGCACAGCTTGCAAAGAGCTATGTCGGTAAGGGCGACTATGCAAACCTTGCTATCGTTGAAGAGCTTTCAAGCGATGTTGAATTCTATGCAATAGGCTTCAAGAAGGGCAGCCTCCTTACAGAAAACGTAAACGCACAGCTCGAAGCACTCGCAGCAGACGGCACAATCTCCGCTCTTGCAGAGAAGTACGGCGTTGCCAACACAGCTATCACAGATTTCTCAGACCAGAAATAATTTGTAATTTTTCAAAGATATATCAATTGGAGTTTTAATATGTCCTTTTTAGAAGTCACGGCTTTTTTGTTCGACGGCTTTAAAATATCTTTGCTTATCTTTGCGGTGACGCTGCTTTGCGGCGCACCGCTTGGTTTGCCTATAGCCTTTTGTTCGATGAGCCGTTTCAAAACAGTGAAATCAATTTCAAAGGTGGTTGTCTGGATTGTCAGAGGTATTCCGCTGATGCTGCAGATTTTCATCATTTACTATGTCCCCGGTCTGCTGTTCGATTATCAGCTTTTCGGGAAGATTGACCGCTTTATGTTCATCGAATACGGCATTTCCGATGCAGGAAGAATCACAGCGGTTCTCATCGCTTTCACGCTCAACTATGCCTGCTATTTTTCGGAGATTTACAGAGGCGGTATCGAAAGCATTTCCAAGGGTCAGTATGAAGCGGGTTATGTTCTCGGTCTGACCAAATCGCAGATATTCAGAAAAATCATTCTCAAGCAGGTTGTTCAGCGCATTGTTCCGCCTATGTCAAACGAGATTATAACTCTCATTAAGGATACTGCTCTTGCAAACTGCATTATGGTTTGTGAAATCATCAAGAACGCAAAAGAGCTTGCGGCAACAAAAGCTATGATCTGGCCGTTGTTCTTCACGGGCGTGTTCTATCTTGTGTTTGTCGGTATTCTCACCATCGTTCTCAACAAGGCAGAAAAGAAACTGAGCTATTTCAGGAGTTAAATTATGTCGATATTAGAAGTCAGTAACATAAAAAAAAGCTTCGGCAAAACCGAAGTCCTCAAAGATATCAGCTTTACTCTCGAGAAAGGCGAGGTTCTTTCAATAATCGGTTCGTCAGGCAGCGGAAAAACGACACTTCTCAGATGTCTCAACTTCCTTGAAATTGCCGATAACGGCAAAATTATTGTTGACGGCGACGTTGTTTTTGACGGCAGCGACAAATCATATCTGACCGATGAAAAGATAAGAGAAAGCAGGCTGAATTTCGGCCTTGTGTTCCAGAATTTCAATCTTTTTCCGCAGTATACCGTTTTTGAGAATCTTACTCTTGCTCCCACTCTCCTCAAAAAGGGAAGTGAGGATGAAATAAAGAAAAATGCTCTTGAGTTAATCAAAAAGGTCGGTCTTGAAGAAAAGGTTGATTTTTATCCTTGTCAGCTTTCGGGCGGTCAGCAGCAGAGAGTTGCGATAGCGCGCGCTCTTGCACTCAATCCCAAAATACTCTTTTTTGATGAGCCTACTTCGGCGCTTGACCCCGAGCTTACAATGGAAGTTCTCAATGTTATCAAGGGACTCAAGGAATCGGGATGCACAATGGTTATCGTTACTCACGAGATGGCTTTTGCCCGTGACGTTTCGGATAAGGTTATCTTTATGGACGGCGGTATTATTGCCGAGCAGGGCACTCCCGAGCAGGTTATCAATAATCCGCAGAACGAGAGAACAAAGCATTTCCTTAACAGATTCAAAGAAAACAACTGATAAAAATAACCTTCGTCTTGCGGTTGCAATTCGGAGGTTATTATATTATAATCATCACAGGAGATGATAAAATGAAATATCTGATTGCGTCCGATATTCACGGCTCGGAATTTTACTGCCGTAAGCTGATTGAAGCTTATAAAATCGAAAAAGCCGACAGACTTGTTTTGCTCGGAGATATTCTCTATCACGGTCCGAGAAACGATCTTCCCGAAGGTTATGCGCCCAAAAAGGTGATTGAAATTCTCAATGCGATGAAGAGTGAAATCCTTTGTGTCAGAGGCAACTGCGATACAGAGGTTGACCAGATGGTGCTTGATTTTCCGATTCTTGCGGATTATGCGATTCTTACCGCAGACAGCAGACTTGTTTATGCGACTCACGGTCACAACTTCAACGAAAACAATCTGCCGCCGCTTCAGAACGGCGATATTCTTCTTCACGGTCATACTCATGTACCCAAATGCACACAGCACGAAAGCTATGTTTATCTTAATCCCGGCTCGGTTTCGATTCCCAAGGAAAATTCGTGGCACGGCTATATGATTCTTGAAGACGGAAAATTCATATGGAAAGATTTTGACGGAAAGGAAATGATGGAATATGAGGCTTAACAAAGACAATCTTGATTTTATCAACGCAAGACGCCTTACCCCCGGGCTTAAACTTCTGCTTGTGCTTATGACAGCAATAATGACGGGCTTCATGTGGCGCGTCAGAGGCACTCACGGCTGGGGTTCGATGTGGGGAATGTTCGCCGTCGGCGTAATGCTCACCCTCGTTATTTTCGCTTTCTTCGGCAATCGCAGAAAGATGACTCTCGAAGCTCTGCCGATTGCCGTTATCCTGCTCGGAATTACC
>JAZNFD010000341.1:0-3324 GCA_045588975.1 Acutalibacteraceae bacterium
AACGGATAACGTATGGTTCTATGATATGAAAGCTGACGGCTTCAGCCTTGATGACAAGCGTTCCGAAATCGCAGAGAATGATATTCCCGACATCATCGAGCGATTCCGTAACCTTGATAAGGAAACCGACAGAGAAAGAACCGAGCAGTCTTTCTTTGTTCCGAAAGAAGAAATCGTAAGCAACGGTTACGACCTTTCAATCAACAAATATAAAAAGACGGAATATGCGCCCGTTGAATATCCGCCCGCAAGCGAGATAATGGCAAATATCCGTGAATTGGAAATTGAAATCGGGTCAGCGATGGATGAACTTGAAAAACTGCTCGGAATGAACTGATTTTTGAGTTTTTATATAACAAATTCGGATTTACAGGGATGATTAAATGGCAAGATTGACTGACATTACGGGTAAAGCCTTATCCGGTGAATGGGGAACGGATGACGGCAACGGCAACGGAATTCCCGTTTTAAGAACAACAAACTTTACCAATGACGGTGTTATTGATTTTGATAATGTAATAACAAGAATAATTACCAAAAAGAATATATCTGAAAAATTTCTCCGTAACGGTGACATTATTATTGAAAAATCAGGCGGAAGTGATAAACAGCCGGTCGGAAGAGTCGTATATTTCGAAGGGCAGGAAAATAAATATCTTTTCAATAATTTCACGGGTCTTCTCAGGGTAAAAAATACCGACGTTTGGTTTCCGAAATATGTTTTTTATTCATTGTTTGCGAACTATCATCACGGCGGAACCCGCAGATTTGAAAACAAAACAACCGGTTTGCACAACCTGAAGACAGACAATTATATCACCTCTTTTGAAATCAAAGATATTGAAATATCTGCGCAAAAAGAAATATGCAATCAACTGGATTGTATCAGAAATATCATTCAATTGCGCAAGCAACAGCTTTCAAAGCTTGATGAACTCGTCAAAGCCCGATTTGCTGAGATGTTTGACGGAAAATACGGCACGGTAAAAACAGGAGAAGTATTCAGAACAACATCAGGCGGAACTCCGCCAAAGAACCATCCGGAATACTACGAGAACGGGACCGTCCCCTGGCTTACAAGCGGTGAATTGAATGCAGGAATTATCAGCTCGGTGAAAAATTATATTACACAAGCGGGTGTGGATAATTCCTCTGCCAGAATCATTCCCGAAAACAGCGTTTTAATTGCAATGTACGGGGCAACAGCGGGGCAAGTCGGACTGTTAAAAATTTCAACAACAACCAATCAGGCAGTATGCAGTATCCTGCCGGACAAAAATTACATCCCCGAATATCTGTATTATGCCGTAAAATCAAAGAAAGACTGGATGATCAGTCAGTGTGCGGGCGGAGCACAGCCTAACATCTCTCAGGGAGTAATCAAGCGAATGGAAATCGCAGATGCTCCTTACACCGAACAGGAGAAATTCGCAGCCTTTGTTGAACAGACCGACAAATCAAAAGTTGCCGTACGGAAGGCTCTTGACGAGGCGCAGACATTATATGACGCGCTGATGCAAAAATATTTCGGATAAATATATCCGTGCCATTGATAATGAAGAAACAAGACAAAAGCACCGTAACAACAGACCGGGCTGTTGCTATGGTGCTTTAAAGTTTTTTAATATATCAGGGTGTTATGTCATAGAAAGTAAGGTTTGAGCTTTTGCGGCGCTCTCCCCTGTCCAGAACGCAGATAACGGGATCGCCGTTTTCATCTGCATAAACGGTAAGCCCCTCTGCTTCAAAGCCTTTACCGATGTTTCTTGTAAAGCAAACTTCAACCTTGCCCGTTTCAACATCAAGGGTGAAAACTCGCTTCATGTCGTTTTCTTCATCGCAGGACATATAAAGCTTGCCGTCAAACATTTCCGCACCCTGTATTCTGTCAATCGGCTCGGAAAGCGGAACGGTTTTGACAAGACTCATATCGTCAAGTGAAAAAACATTAAGTACTGTTGCATTTGTCCATTCGGCGGTATATAAATAATTTCTTTCAACGTCGACAGCGCACCAAGGCACACCCTCAAGGTGTAATTCGTGAGGAAGAGCATAATATGTGCCCGAAAATTCAAGAGTTGCGGCATCGTACAGCACGATGAATGAATTAAGATAATCGGGTCCGTCCTCAAGCGCAGCATAAATATATCCGTTATAATAGCTTAATCCGCCGATATGGTTGCAGCCTTTATCTTTGAGTTCTTCGGGAATAGGATCGGTATTTATAAGAAAAATTTCTCCCGACTCCATATCCGCCTTTCCGAGATTTTTATTTCCGCTGAAATAGAAATACTCTCCGTCATTTGTAACACCCTGCGACGTTATCTGATAGTCATACAGTACATAGGTGTTTTTTGCCGTGATTTCAGCTCCATCGGGTAACGGAAGATCTTTTTCATCGGCACCGACAACCAGAAGCATAATCGCTGAAATGAGGCTTATCAATTTTTTGAAAATAACGTAAATTGTTCCGATAGTCATAGAGAATCTCCATATTGAATTTTATTTATTATACATCAATTGTCAGACGACTTCAACCGCTTATTTCGCAATATCTGCCGATGCTGAACACCGTTTTGGGGAATTGCAGCTTCTTTCCGCAAACGGTAATGCCGTCAAGCTCAACCTGAACCGTGTTTGTGTTGCTGTCTGTACCCGCAATTTTAGGCTGCATATACGAAGTAAAAGAAATGTTTCTGAAAACAACATTTTTAATCTCAAAATTCTCCGCTTCTTCATCGTAAATCTTTACGAGAATCGGTCTGCCCTCGTCACGGAAAATTTCTATATTTTCAAAAAGTATGCCGTCAATACTGCCCTCAGTCTGTTCCGCAACGACAACAAGCGAGCCGATTCTGTCGTTATCCCATATGCCGTCACGGTAAACCACCGCACAGTCGCGGAATGTGACATCGGAAATCATTTTATTGACTTCGCCCGTAATGCCGAAGCATCTTGCATATCCGCCCCAGGCAATGCAGTTTGTGAAGGTTATGTTTCTGCTGTCCATTGTGCCGCCGAGAGCTTTGACTTCAAAGGTATCGTCCGCCACTCTCGCAAAGCAGTTGTCAACCGTCACGTTATGGCTGTTACAGATTGCAAAGCCGTCGCAGTTGCCGCGGTTGCCGATGATATCAACATTATCAATGCTGACATCGGTGCAACAGTAGGAAATGAACGACCATTCGGGCGAGTTTATGATTTTCACATCGCTGACATTCACGTTGTTGCAGTTGGTGAATACAACTCCTCTTCTCTGCCGTCTGTCAAGGCGGGTCATATCTATTACGCCTCTGCCCGTAAGAGTTATGTTGTTGCAATTAT
>JAZNFD010000342.1:0-2828 GCA_045588975.1 Acutalibacteraceae bacterium
CCGACCCATAACGAAATCAAAGATTTCTATGGGGACCCCGGAACCTTGTTAGTCGCTTCGCTCGTAATAATAAGTAAGAGGTAATAGTGAAGAAGTTCGGGTGGGACACCCGCACCCAATTGTAATTTCATATTTTATGTGATATAATTAGTTTGATAAATAAGAATTTTTGGAGGCGTTTATGAAATTTAAAAAACATATTTCCTTACTTCTTTGCCTTTCTGTGATGTTTTCATTTACTATACTCCCCTCTTATGCTTCAAACGGGATTAAGCTGGATACACCTGTAATAATAAACACAGCAGAAGAAATTACCGGTATAGTTGTAAACTGCTTTGCGAAGTTAATTAACAAAATCAAAGGTACGGACGAAACCGATATACCCTCTGCAACGGTAAATCCTCATTCTTGGATTGAATATAAAGGCGAGCCGATTGAGAATCCCGAGCAGACATTAAATGCGGAAACCTGGGTCGCAAATGAAATTGCTTTTGAAAGCGAAAAATCATATGCAAGCCCATTCAATGATGTTGATGTTGAACTGCATCTTTGGGGCAACGGCAGACTTTATAAAATCCCTGCTTTCTGGGACGGCGGTAACATCTGGAAAGTCCGTTTTGCTTGCCCCTCCGAAGGTGATTGGTATTTCAGAACTGTCTGCACGGATGCCGAAAACACTTCGCTTGACAGCAGAACAGGCAAAGTTATCTGTTCTGAATACAGCGGCGAATACGATATCTATAAACACGGTTTTGTCACAACAAATGCAGGTAATAAGTATTTTACCTATGATGACGGCACACCGTTTTTCTACCTTGGTGATACACATTGGAGCCTCGGTGACGAAACCGTTGATATGGTTAAAACAATATGCGAAAAGCGTGTTTCGCAGGGCTTTACAGTATATCAGAGTGAACCTATCGGAGCAAAGTTTGATTTCACAAACGGCATAACCGAAGACGATAAGTCAGGACTTGCAGACTATGACGAAAAATTCCGCATCATTGCCGAAAACGGTCTTGTTCACGCAAATGCACAGTTTTTCTTCTCCTATTTTATTGAGCCTCTGATTTCAAACAACGGCGGTTTCAACGGCAATGAACCGTCTGATTCGGCAAAAGCTTACCTTGAAAAAGTCAGCCGTTACTGGGTCGCAAGATACAGCGCATATCCCGTTATATGGACTCTCGGTCAAGAGGTTGACAACGATTTCTATTGGAGTGAAACAAACCATCCCGAATGGGGATTAGAAAACAACCCTTACAAGCTTATCGCGGAATATATAGCAAAACACGATGTGTATGACCATCCGCTTTCTGCTCATATGGAAAACGTTGGTGCAACATCGGTTTACGGCAACGGCAAGGGAGCAACGGATGAATGCAAGGTTTATTTTAAGGATGCGGAGCCTTCCAGTTTCAGAGATATAAAATCGCATAATTTTTACGCTGTTCAATGGCATCCTTCAAAAACGGAGCAAAGCGATTTTCGCGTTGAAAAAGATTGCTGGTATAACTCACAAGGCAAACCTGCAATTAATTATGAGGGTCAGTATTGCTATCTCTGGACAAAAAACTTCGGTTCCAGAATGCAAGGCTGGACAGCATATCTGAGCGGTATGTACGGCTATGGTTGGGGCGGCCATGACACTTGGAGCTACCTTAATGTTTATGACGAAGAAAATGACAGTTCAGACGGCGTTGACACAATAACGAGCCAAGAAAAAATCAACGCAACATGGCAGGACGCACTTGAATATGAGAGCTCATATCAAGTCGGATATATGCGTGATTTCCTCGAAAGCACAAAGTGGTATAATCTTATTCCGAGGTTTGACAATAAATCATATTTTGTGCCTGCAAACAATGTTTATTATGCTTATGCAGGTAATGAAGATAACAGCGAAATCGTTATATACTTCTATTCGTTTACCGATGAATCCGTTGCTCAGAATGCAAACACCAAGTATTACGGCGGAATAAAAACAGGCACAGTCGGAAACCTCGTTCCGAACGGAAGTTATACATATCAATGGTTCAACCCTATCAATGGCGAATACTCCGAGGAATATGAATTCACTGCCACTCGGTTTGGTACATATTACATTGGCGACAGGCCGCAGGCAACCGATATGGTTCTGTGCATAAGCGCCGCCGATTAATTCTGAACGAGTAATCGTATCTGATAAATTCCAATTTACAGAGGTAATATTATGATTACATATTCGATAATTATGTTTTTGACAGCGGTACTTTTTGCTGTGCTTGGTGTTGCGATATATCGGGGAAAAACCAATTTGATTCATGATTATCATCAAACAAACGTTACCGATAAATCCGCATACGGAAAATCTTTCGGAAAAGCCATGTTTATTATTTCAACGGCACTTTTGCTCAGTGGCATAGTAAGTCTGTTTGGAAGTTCGGAAAAGAATACATTGATTGCGGTTTTTGTATTGATTGTTGGATTGATAATCGGATTTATCTGTATTTTTTTTGTGCAGAAAAAATATAATAACGGTGTTTTCTGATTAACAAATTCCAATTTGTCGAGTTGCGGTTCTAAAATGAGACGTACTCCCAAAAATCGACGAATTTCGACAAGAAGTTCGTCGATTTTACTTTCCAACTTTCACTTCTTCACTATACACTCTTCACTAACTTTCGGGTCGATTTTTGGAAAGTAAGAAGTAAGAGGGAAAAGTGAATAAGTGTGGGCGGAACACCCACCCCCTATTGTAATTTCGCATCAGATGTTATATAATTATCTCTACAAATAAGAATTTGGCGAGGTAATATTATGATTATATATTCGATAATTATGTTTTT
>JAZNFD010000343.1:0-13536 GCA_045588975.1 Acutalibacteraceae bacterium
ATGGTCCGCCCAGTCACCCTGCACGGTTTCTGGAGTGGCGGCAACGTGCCACTGCGCACGCTTATCGAACTGCATCGATTTGATTTCAACAACGCCGTTTTCCTTTGGTCCGTAGGCAATATGTATGCCTTTGTTGATTGCAAAACCCGTAATCTTGCCGAGCTGATGGTCGCTGTGCGCACCAATCGGGCAGATTCTGTACGGTGTAAAAGCGGTATATTGTGCAGATTTTTTATATGTCTGTTCAAACATTTGGGCAGCAGTCATTTTAAAACCCTCCGTTGCTGATTATAATCTTTTATATTATAACCTATAAAAGGAAATCCGTCAATTATATTATAACCCGACTCTTGATACCTTTGTCCTCTTATGATATAATCAAGCAAAAACCACACAGGGAGCAAAAAGAATGAAAAAGATTATAAGTTTACTCCTGATTTTAGCAACGCTTGTTATGATTCCGTTTGAGGTTTCTGCTCAAGAAGCTTCTTTTGACACGGGAATTGTTGATCTTCCCCCGAAATCGAACGAGCCGACCGAAATCAGGACACGCAAAAAAGTTGACGGACTGCGTATGTATGTTGACGAAGAAAATCCTCTGTTCATGATAAGAAACTGCCCGATATGGGGGGGTCCGCAGACAGGTGAAGCATTTGCCGAATATGCAATCAAAACATATTACGCACTGCCCGAGGATGTCAGAAACTTTGCGGTTATTTATATCGACGAGGGACCGACAACCATGACTCCTGCAAGACAGCTTGAATTCTGGGATGAGCTTCTGACTGTCACAGACGAGGCGAATGTTCCGATTGTGTGCCAGTCCGAATGCTTCTGCACCAACAAGACCCGAAATCCGTTCACTCAGGAGGAGCTTTCCGCCGTATTCAAAGAGCATTCTTCGCTCATCGGATTTGTTCAGGTTGAACTCTCGACAAACGGCGTTACAAACGAAAAGCTTGCGTATGACGAGGTAACAGAGGATAACGGAGTCAATAAAAATATCCTTGCCCGCCTTAAATCCTGCATCAGAGCCTGTGCCGAAAACGGCGGTCTTTTCATCTGGCAGGATATGGAATACATCTATTGGAAAAAGCTCAATTATGTTAACCATATTCTCAGGGACAGAGAGCTTTATGATCTTCACAAAAGCAACAGCGAAAACATCGTTATTATGGATAAGCACAACGGTCACGGCAGACACTTTGCAAGCCAGGCAAACATTCTCGCATGCTGGCTCGATGATGTCTGCGGTAACTGGGGCGTAAATCTTGAAAATTTTCTCTGGTACGAAGAAGGATTTATCGAATACGACGACGTCGGAGTAAAGCCCAATGAGCCCGATTTTGCTTATACCGCCAAATATCCGCCTGCACTTTACGGCATTGATATGATTGCCGATATGGTCGGCGGTGCAACGGTTTATGCAATCGAAGGCACATTCAGCAGAGGAGGACTTTATCATTTCATTAACGGCGAAGTTGTTATGACCGCCACTTTCTGGGATGTGCTTTACCCGATTTATCAGATGATTCTGGGCGGCTCCGTGCCGAGCAAGGAGCAGGTTAAAGAAAAAATCAAGGTCGCATATAAAATGACTCTGCCGTATTCATATCCCCTCAGCGGTAACGACGCTCATTTTCTTCAGGGTCTTTACTGCGACACATTCACCTTCTTGCAGGAGAAAATAGACAACACTCCTTATTTTGACTGCACAAAGGATTGGGTTCCTTCAACGGGAAGATATCACATAATTCCCATCCTCCCGATTTACTCAAACCCCGAAGAAGTTTTGCCCGACAGTTATATTCTTAATGACTTTACTTATTTTCTTAATCTGCTTTTTATAAATCCGATAAAGGTTAATTTCTTCAACAAGCATTATGAAAAAACATACGAGGGCGACGGGGTGCTGTTTGACATAAATGATTATGTTTATATTTTCAACAGCAACGAAAACAAAACAATCGACAGCGAACAGACCGTAAGCTACACTTTACCGAAGAGCAAAATAGAAATCAATACCAATTTTGTTGCTCACACTTATGCGATAATCAACGAAAGCGAAGAAAAGATTGAGATTGATTTATGCAATCTCCGTCTTGATACCGATGCGGTCTGCAACGGACTCGAAAGCGAAGACCAATTTATGAGAGAATATGCCGCAGGCGGAAAGATGAGCAATCCCAACGATTTCAGAACATCGGTTATCACACTTACGGGATTTGACACACCGCCGAGCGTCAATGCATGGGGCTCAAACGGCGCAAAAGGCAGAGCCGAATGGAACGAAGAAACACAGACATTAACATTGACCGTCATCTCAAACGGTGAAGTCAGAATTACGGTTGAATAAAAACAGCAACTCCCTCTGTTTTCGGACAGAGGGAGTCATTTTTACATATCAATTATACCAAGTGCAACGAGTTTATCGATAAACTCCTGCGTATCGGCGAGTGCCTGTTCTTCACTGACATCATATTCATCATACAGTTTTTGCGCAAGTTCCTCAGCGGAATTGCATTCGGGAAGCTGACTCCACAAGAAGCTCGCGGATTCGGTAAGCATAAAGAATCCGTTATGGTCTTTGAGTGCATTACCCACGGGAACAAGAATCATATCTGTACCGATTTTACGGAGAACCATTTCTTTTTTTATTGTCATTATCACAAACACTCCTTTCCGCAAGAGTGAAAAGATGTTTTGTCATGCGGCAGATATACTGCGGTGTTTTGCTGAAATCACCCGTTTCCGCCTTGCACATAGCCGCACAAACATTGCAGATTCCCGCATATTTGCAGGAAAGACATTCCTCGGGCAATCTTATCTGATCCGTTTTCGATTTTATATCCTGCCATGCTTTTTCAAAACCGTCTTCAAGCGGTCTGCTGTCGGGTTCTGGCATCATTCCGCAAGGACGCATTATGCCGTCTGCGGTTATCCAATAAGACGCTCTGCCTGCTCTGCAACGGACTTTGTTATCTTCAGGTCCTTTGGGAAGCAGGAGCAGTTTTTTTGCTCTTTCAAGAAAATATTCCTTATCGAAACGGTATTCATCGATAAGCGCGATATATTCAGCTGCCGTTTCGGGAGAAAAACGCGAATCTTTATTTCCGCCGTCCAATCTGACAGACGGATAGGTGTAAGTGGTGGGTTTAAGCTGGATACCCATATTCTTTGATATATCCGCAATCTTTTTGTAATCGGATATATTATCAGGAGTAAAAACTGTGTTGAACTTAATTGATATACCAAGCTCTTTCATCCGTTTGACCGAACTCATTACCTTATCAAACGCTTCGTTGCCGCAAAGTTTTCCGTATGCGGCGTTATCCGCACCGTAGAGCGAAATGTTAATACGCGTCGGTGGAAATTCTTCAAAGAGTTTTGCATATCTTTCAAGCAAACTACCGTTTGTGTTTATTGAGATAAGGAATCCCATTTTTGCAAGAGCTCTGTAAATCTCTTCAAAATCATCACGAATCAAAGGTTCTCCGCCTGTCAGAAGCAGAAAGACAGTGCCTGCATCCTTTGCCTGCTGAGCAAGATTCAGCCAGTCTTCCGCTGATAACGGGTCTGTTTTCTGCTTGCAATCGTGAACATAACACATCTCACAACTGAAATTGCACCGCTGTGTAAGTTCAAAAGTGCCTGAAACAGGTATTCCGTCACGGGCACCTTTGTCATGAAGATATTTTACCATTAAAGGCTCTGCAAAATCGGACATAATTCTCTCTCCAGATACCTGACTGCACTTTCATCTGCAAGGCAGGCATATTCATACACGGGCACGCTCTGACTTAACTTCTGAACAAAATCAATAAGCCTGCCTGTATCATCCCGTGAATACGGTACGGGATAGCAATTTTTATATAGTTCGTAAAAAGCTTCGGTTAAAACAAGTCTGTGCGCAGTATTGCAATCAGCCTGCTGAAGACTTATTACGGCTTTTATTGGAAATACCTTGTTAAGGCAATCTTTTGATGAACCGGAAAAAGGCATTCCCGATGCATAAAAGACACCGTCTTTTTCAAAAATCATTGTTTTGTCACCGTTGATAACAACGGCATCGGCATATTCTCTCCAAAGATTCGCTTGGGTTGATTTGCCTATCGAACAAGGACCAATGAAAAGGATTGCACCGCCGTTTTTCTCTACAAACGACGAATGAAGCATACAACCGTTGCTTTCGGCAACAATATCCTCAATACCGATAAGAGAAAACACCACATCGGGGCGTATCATATCACGGTATTTTTCGTCAATTATTATTTCAATGTTTTTGTTATCGACAATGCGGCAAGCATAGTATTCATTCTCGTTGTCACGGGATTTATAGCAGCAACGCAAAACGCCGTTTTCATAATCGCAGACTCTGTCCTGCGAAACAAAATACGGATTTTCAATTTTCTGCGTAAGGTCAGATGAAAATTCTATGTTCACTCTGTAATCGATCTGCTCACCGTCATACAAAAACAATGAATACGGCTCTGCATCCTCAAAAACAGCCTGCGACTTTACTTCTGCCGTAAAATTGCCGATTTTATATTTTCTTATCATCATAATCCGTAAATATAATCTGACAGTTGTTTTCATTAATATCCGGTGTTTTGACAAAGGTCTGCGAGCCTTCCTTGAGGGCATCCACACGGATTTTATATGTCACACTGCCGTTAACCACATCATCTTTTTTGTCCTTATAATAAATGTATATATCGGATTTTATATCCTCACCCGAAATGTTTTTTACAGATATTGAACCGTCCATAACCTGCACTTCGATTTTATCATCGTTCATAGCAGGCGGATTTTCAAAAATGACTCTGTCTTCTGTCTGCCACGCCGTATACAGTTCGTAAGGGTCGCATCCGACTGATTCATTGCACAGAAGAACAGCCTTTGTACCTTTCATTAAAGCGGATACATTGAATGTCAGCGTGTCGTTTTTTGTTTTTACGGTAAGCAGAGCATATTCAACATCATCGTCGGACACATTTTCTGCCACAACCGCAAGTCTTCCGTAATATTCATCAATTTCGATGATTTTAAGCCAGCTGTCAACGGTAACACCGAGCTGTGCTTTTTCAAATGCAACAGCAGTTGAATTGCTCTGCGAATCCGTTTTGTCAGCATTATGTTTCAGCACTGCAAAAGCAATCAGCGAAACGGCAATCAGAAGTATCAACCCAACCGCAATATATCTTTTTTTCATAAAAACACCTGTTTTCGCGAAACGGAGTCCGCCTTATGCGCAGAACTCCGTTTCGTTTTTTAATTTAATTACGATGAGAAAACACTGCTGTTAGCGAGAGGTATGTCGTAGCATATTGTGTCGTCCTTGCCGGGAATATACATACAGTTTGCGTAGTTGGAAAACAATGTCCAACCCGATTCTTCGTCAATAACAGGACATACGTAGTCTGCGTTAACTGTGCCGAGAAGTGTGCATCCGGAAGTTACATTTGCTGACATGGCAAGACTTTCAAATGTGATTATGGGTTTGTTATATGCTTTTTTCAAATTTAAAAGTACCTCCTTATCAGCGTTATATTGTAATTCCGAGCATTGCAAAAATCATTTTGAAAAGCTCTGCTATTTTGTTAAAAATCGCTATCATAAGATAACGTGTTGAATCATATGCAGGGTCATCGTAATCGATTACCGAATCGGAACCGGGTCTGTTGCTTCCGCCTGATGACGGATTCTTGATAACCACGCTTACGGTCACAGACTTGGATTCGTCCGTGTAGCCGTTTTCGTAAGCACCGGAAACGATATAGATAAGCTCACCGGTTCTGCTTGTTGAAATATTCACAGTCCATTCAAGAGCATCTTCACCTTCAATTTCCGAAACGATGCATTCAACCGTCTTCGGATTTATCCGTTTGCCGTTTCCGTCGGTGATAACCAACGAATCAACCTCTGAAGATGTTTTGAATTTCATTGTTATGACGCTGTCACCGTTCGAATCGGTAACAACTTCGGGATCCTGAATCAACTCGATACCGAGCTCTGCCCTTCTCATTCTCATAAGAGAATATGCTGCTGCCTGAGTATCGGTTGTTGATGAAAGGGTGAACACTTCGCTTTCAACCGGAGTGGGAATACGGAAATATCCCTTGCCTCCATACTGCGAAAACGTCCATTTAAGATTGGTGATTGAAAGAACGCTGCCTTCTTTACCCGTATTCTGCACAACGACCGTTCCCGTTGTGTAGTAATAGTTACCGTCACTGCCCTCAACCTGTCTCCAGGTAAGCTTTGCATCATTGGGCAACACGGTGTTCAGCGAATAGTAAATATCGGTTGCCGTTTCAATGCTGACATCCGTGGCCTTCGTTGCATAAGAAATGGTAAGTTCCGGCTCGCCGCAAGCAAGCTTTGCACCGAGCTGAACATCGGTAGGAACGGATGTTGCCCAGATTTCAAACGCAACAGCCTGATCTTTTGCAAGATACAGCTCATTGTTGGGTCCTGCGTTTTTATAGGTTTCGATATCGTTATCGAGAGCTGCGATACCGTCGATGAAGATAACACCCTGAGTGTCGGTTTCCGACAAGGAATCCGCACCGATAAGCATATTTTTAAGCTCAAGATAGCTCGGATAAAGCTCGTCGTCAGTTGCATATGCTTTCTTTACGTCTTTATCCTTGATATCGTCATCGACTCCTGCAGGCGAATAAATCTTGATTGCGTCAAGATAAACTCTGTAGTAATTTGTGCCGTCATCCGCAACGGATGAATGACCGAAACCGCTTGTGAAAGTGGGAGTAATAACAACGCTGTAATGACCGTATTCAAGGTCTGTTATTTTGATTACGGGAATCTGGTAAAGCGTATCTTTTGTGCCTTCTTCAGCAACAATCCAGCCGTAAGCATATGCATAAGCGGGATTTTCACTTTCTGTTTCAACAACATCACCGTTCGCATCGTAATAATGAGCAACATCGGTAACATTGCCGTTCTCATCATAATACATCGTTTTCGATGTGTAAGTGCCGTTTTCGGCTCTGTACATAGGCGATGATGAAGGTGTGAGTGAAAGTATGCCGTTTTCATCCGCATAAACTCTGCCGTAATTGTAGCCGTAGAATGTGTCAACAACAGTACGGGCGATTATTGTGTTTGTTTCGGCATCCTTGATGTCAACGCTGAACGCACCCGTTGTGCAGTCGGTGATGCTTATAAGGTCAAAGCCCGTACCTGTGAAATCAAATTCAACAGTAGGCCATGCCGCACCTTCACCGCCGCTGAACTTCTTGTTGGGGTTATTCTTTGTGCTTACATCAACGTAGCGGATTGAATTACCGCTGTACTCTGCAAAGGAAAGATAGTTGGATTCATAACCGTAGGGATTTGCCTCACTATCGGTAAGGTCGGCAGTCTGCTTGAGAGTTGTGGGTTGCTCTTTGTCTGTCAGCCATTCACCGTATTTGTTTGTGCTGTTATCATATCCTGCGGGTACTTTACCGTTGGTGTAAGTTATTGTTTCAAATGTGTCTTCGTAATAAATTGCCGTTGCGGGAATGAATGTTGTTTTTTCAACCTGATAATAAACAACTTCTTCCGCATATGTCGGGTCACCGGTTATTTTGGCAACAACATAGAAACTCTCCGACTTGCTCATATTCATCGATTTCGGAGTATAAGAAGTGTTACCTTCCTTGTCAATCGTACAAACACCGTATTTCATTCCCTCGATGGTGTAAGTAACATCATCTTCAAAAGGAAGGATAATCTGAGGCTTTTCGAATGTGTAAGTCGGCACATAATCCTGATTTACGGCGCAGATACCGAGATATTCAATCTTAACATCGTTATCAAGCGCAGCCTGAGAGATGTTATTGTTTTCGGTGATGTTATACTCAACGGGAAGACCGTAGTCAAGAACAAGATTCTGGTCGATGATTTTAACATCTTCCGATGTTTCGGAAAGGTTGAACGAAATCAGACAGTTTGAGTCAGATGCGCCTCGTTCAAGATAGAAGAAGTTGAGGGTATGTGACTCGCCGTCGGTAATAACTTCGTGAAGTTTATTGATTGCGGCAATTGTGTCGGCATTATAACCTATTGTATCGGGATTTTCGATATAATCGTTATAAGAATATGTTGTTGTATACTCTTCGCCTTTAAGCTTGCCGTCCGTAACATCCATTGCATACTGATAGCTGATTGAACAGTCTGTAAAGTTGATGGTTACAGAACGGGCGCCGTGAAGACCGCCGTTATCAAGAACAAGAACGCCGTCGATATAAACATAAACGTCGTCGTCGCCCGAGAAGTTGAAAATGACGTCCTCACCATTAACGTGTTTACCACCCTTTGGAATATAGAAGTTATGCTCAAATGTGAAACCGTAGTGATATACCGCATTTTCACCGGTATAGGTCGTTGTTCCCTCTTTATAATTGAAGGGGAAGAAACCTGATTTGGTTTCATTATTGGGACCAACAATAGTCCACTTTCCGACTTCATTAAGCTCCATATCAACGGTGTGGTTGGCATCATCAAATTCAGCCTGAACAAGATATCTGGTGTCCGCACTGTCATAATGATAAGTGTTTACACCGTATTCGTCGGTGCTGATGAACATCGGGAATTCGGTATCCCAATAGTATTTTGCGTACTGACCTGATGTGGCATCTGTAACATTGCCGTTTGCATCAAGGCTTTCACGGGTGAACAAATCGGGGAAATGAACGCTTATACCCGAAAGATATTTGAAATCAACGGTTTTCCATTTGGTGCCCGTGTCGAAGCTGTAAGGATAGCATTCAACATCATATTCGGCAGTCGGTCCGTCATTTGCATAGGAAAGCTCATGGTTATATGCCGCGTGAGAGTTAATAACACCGTTAGTGAGCGTTGCGCTTGCAAGACCCTGAACCGATGCACCGTCATGTATCGGGTTGCCTTGCCAATCGTGAGGGTCGTTTGCACCGTGAGTATTATCCTTTGTCCATACATTCCAAAGGGTAAGAGGAATTTTAACATAGCTGCTCAGAGTTTCTGCCTTGACAGGAGATTGATTGTAATCATAGTCCATATCATCCTTTGGCTTACCGGTGAACAACAAAGTATAAACTTTAGCGTACAATTCAGCTGTTTCATCAAGCACCACGTCAGCTCTGTTACCCGTCCATCCTGAAGCGGGATCGTCATATCCGATAATCTCTTTTATCTGGCTTACGAGATTCGGGTCTGCAAGAATAGCCGCTTTCATCTGTCTGACAGAAATGTCGTTCATCAGGAAACCGCCATCGGTATAATCGGATGTACCGGTTGAGTTGTTATAGCCGTATTTGAAAAGAGTGCCGTTGATTTTCTTGATATCCATGCCGAGACCATTGATTGCGGCACGGATAGCATCCGTTGCGGCTGTAAGCTCCGCATCGGTTACTCCTTCCTTCTTGTAGGCTGCAACACCCGCTTCAAGTGCATCAAGCAATGTTTCATAGCTTGTTCTTGTATAGGCTGAATAATCATATTCGATACCTTCGTGAAGGATGTCATAAAGAGCCTGCTTGTTGGGGTTTATAGTGCCTGTGCTTCCGCTGTTGCCGCCGCTTTCTCCGCCTTCGTTGCCGCCTTCTGAGGATGAATGTTTGGTAACAGAATAAAGCCACATTATTGAGATTGAGTTCTGATCAGGAACAAACCATTCGCTTGGAGTTTCGGAATAGTAATGGTGTGTACCTATTTTATCACCGGATGTATAAACATTGTGAACCGCATAGAAATTATTGTAAGCCAAAAGAACCGAGCCATCACTCAGTGCTATAACCGATATAGCCTGAGGAGTAGAACTGTATACAAAGTTCCACTCACCTATGTTCACATATAAGTCTGTGCTTTCATTCTTGATATAGTAGGTGTTATTGCCCTGATGAGTAAAAGTCAGAATATTGGAATCGATGGTTTCAAAGCTCTCATAAGGATATGAAGAACCGGTTGCAGAAGTTTTTCTGTAAATATCATCGCTTCCGTATACAACATAATCCCAAAGAACCTCATCTGCAATCAGCCAATCCTGATTGAACACAACATAGTCGCCATCTTTAATATTTCCTTCTGAAACAGTTGAATCAGCAAGATAAATTTCAACCTCATTTAAATTCGAAGGAGGTGTAACGGATGAATCCGTCGGTTTTGAATACAGCCAGATTTTTGCGCTGTCGCTTTCAGGAGCTTTGAATTCATAAGGACCCCAACTCTGACTTATATAATAGGACGGATATGGAGACTGAGAATAAATTTTCAAAGAGCCGTCGTCATTTACATCAACAGTAAAAGCGTGGGGTTCAGAGCCAAGCATCAGCATATAATCGTTTCTGATAAGATATTCGCCTGTACTCTTGTTTTGGATATAGTATTTATTGCCACCCTGATGAGTGAACATGAACACGTTGCTGTCACTTGTGTTGAAGCTCTTGTATTTATAGGCAACATCTTCGTTTGCCCAATCAGGATCTGTGATTGTAATATCCGTATCAACTGCCCAACCGTCATATATTTTACCAGACATCAGAACACTGTTGCTGTTGATTACATATTCGCCGTCAGGTATATATTGAGATGCGTTTGAATCAGGAATATAAATGTGATACTTATCAGAAACTACAGATCCGCCTGAACCCGAATCATCCGAACCAGAACCGCCTTCTTCTGCTTTCGGTGGTTCAAGCTCATTGATATGGTGCTTAACCATTTCGTATTCATCAAAAAGAGTAACTTCGTATTCTTCGCCGTTCTGAGTGATGACCTCTTCGAATTCATCGGTCAGCTGTATGCCTGTTTCTTTGACCGAGGTTACGGTAACACCTTCTGTTGAGAAAGATGTATCTCCGTCAGTTGCAGTAGCGGTGAAATTGATTGTTCCCTCTTCCTCTGTTGTTTTGAGTATAACAAGCGCTCTGCCGTTGAACATCTCAAAAACAGCTTCGGAATCGGAAATAAGCACGGAATCCTGCTGAAACTTTTCGGTTGTTGCGGGATTACCGTTATCAACACCGACAATTTTTGCGTATCTTGATGATTTGTCGTCAACTTTGAAACTGAGTGTTCCGTTGTAGTCGTTCATGAAGTTGCCGTCGGCATCCTGCGCTTCAAACTCAACATAGATATAATCTGAACCGTCCGCAACAAAAGTATATTTATTCTGCCATGTGTTAACGGCAATCTGTGTTGCAGTACCGCTTACGGATTTTGTTGAACCGACTGTATCTGTGATTTCGGCATTGTTTTCGTCATATGCCTTAACTGAAAGTGCGCCTTCTGCATATTTAACGCTGAACTGAGGATAGAAATCAGCTCCCTCTTTGGTGTAAAAGCTGCCCACGGTGCAATTTGAATAATCCGTTATGCTTTCAGTCCAGGTTCTGTATGTATAGCCTGCATCTGTTGTTGTGACCGTCGAAGTTGCTGTTGCGATAACGTTGCCGTTAAGAAGAAGTTCAATTTTCTTTGCGTTGCTGTAAACAGCTACATTCACACAGCCGTTACCATCAAGACAAAGGCTCTCTTCATTCCAAGAACCGGGAACAAGATGGAGCGTTGTGCTTTCTTCATTCCAAAGGCTTCTGTAAAGATAATATGAATCTTTTGCAAAACCTGCGGTATCAACAATACCGAAATATGATGAGTTGGGAACAAGATCCGGATTCGCTCCGGAATACGCCATCCAGGGAGTGGTTTCGCCGATGTAGTCAAAACCTGTCCAGACGAATTCACCCGAGAAAAAGTCGTTTGTGACGACGTAATACCAGGCTTTTGCCGCTTCGTCGCCCCATTCAACAGCATATGTGTCGTAAGCCGTGCACTGATGAGTGGCGTCGTCTTTTGACATTGTATAATAAATGCCGCGGCTGTTGTTTGCGGATGCGGCTTCCGTTGCAACAAAAGGCTTTGATGCTCTGAAGTCATCGGTTTCGCCTATGAGCCACGCCCAATCGTCGGGATTATAGTTGGCGCCGATAACATCCATATATCCGTCAACCAACATAGTCGGCTCTGCGTGAGATTTGTTATTTCCCTGAGTCAGAACAATTTCAGGAGAAAGCTCATCTGTAATAGCAACTATAGACTTGACTATATTTTCATAATTAGCGGTTGCTTCGATTGAGTTTTCCTGAGTTATATTAAACAGCTCGTTACCGACGCCCCACGCAATAATACAAGGATCGTGTCTGTCGCGGAGAACTGTTTGCTCAACAACAAACTCAAACCATTTCTGACCTGTTGCGCCGATAAGGCAACTGTCGGGATCTGTGGTTTCATTGAAATATTCGCTGAAATCGTGGTCGTTATAGTTCTTTGACGCATCCCAGCCGTCAAAGAATTCTTCCATAACAAAAAGGCCGAGTTCATTACAGATATCGATTAAAACTTTTGACGTAACATTATGAGCAGTTCGGATTGCATTACAACCCATATCTTTGAGGATGGAAAGCTGACGGTAAATCGCCTCATATTCCTGAACCGAGCCAAGCGCACCCTGGTCGTGATGAAGGCTGACACCCTTAAGCTTCGTTAATTCACCGTTAATCGAAAATCCTTCATCGGCATCCCAATTGATATAACGATAGCCGAATGTTGTGTGGTACTCATCAATAAGATTGCCTGCTTCATCCTTGATGACAGTTTTTAATTTGTAAAGATTTGGGGTATCGGGAGACCAAAGCTTGGGAGAATCAACTTTCGGTTCAAGAACAACCGACTGCTCTGTTTCTGCAGGAACCGTAATAAGCGATGAAACGACTGTATCGCTCACTGCTTTGTGATCATTATCAAGAACAGTCGCTTCAACGGTAACCTTTTTTGTGATTGCGGTATCGTTATGCATCGTAACGGTTGCTTTTGCGGTACCGTCACCGTTCTTGATGCCGGGAGTTGTTACCTGGGGGCCGTAAAGAGAAACGTGAACAGGACCTGCAATTGTAAGAGTAACATCTCTGTTGATGCCCGATCCCGAATACCATCGGCTTGAAGGAAGTTCATTAACAACTTTGACTGCTATAAGATTAAGGGAGGTGTTTGAGCAGATAAGATAATCCGAAATTTCAAAAGAAAAGCTGTTATAACCATAGTGGTTTTCGCCGACATACTGACCGTTTACATAGACATATGTGTGCTGATATGCACCGTCAAAATTGAGGAAAATACGGTCTCCTGTATAGTAATCATAAAGATTGAACCATTTTCTGTACCAACCGGTACCGCCGGGAATATTTCCGCTTTCGGCTTCGGTGCCGACATCGGAGAAGCCTTGCTCTATACTGAAATCGTGGGGCAAATCAACGCTTTCCCACTCCGAATCATCAAAGCCTTTCAGATACGATGCCGAATCATCACCCAAAACAAACTTCCAATTCTTGTTGAAATCCAGCTCAACACGGGCATCGTTATAATTCTGCTCGTGGCCTGCGATAGCAGACGCTTTAAGCGTTTGCAGAAGCGAACCGTTCCCCTCATTTATCATACTTGTTGCGAGCATCAATGTGCAAAGCACAAGAGCCAACACCTTTTTCGCAATCTTCA
>JAZNFD010000344.1:0-5688 GCA_045588975.1 Acutalibacteraceae bacterium
CTTTTGCAACGCAACTGAAAACAGTTGACAAATTATTCTTATATTGTTACAATGTAGAAAATTATTGAAAGGCAGGTGGACAAGATGACAATGATGATTAACACAATGAATCGGAGAGCCGTTTTGTCCGTTTGCGATTGATATAAAATATCTTTCTGAACTTACAGGCATCTCCGTAGTTTAACGGAGATGCTTTTTGTTTTGAGGTGATACTATGAAATTACTTGTAATCCGTCACGGTGAATCCGAAGCAGATTTGCTTGATGTTCATGAAGGCAGAGCAGATTTCGCGTTGACCGAAAGAGGTCACAGACAAGCCGAAGCGATGGCAAATTATGTTGCTGATAATTATAACATATCAAGAATTTATGCAAGTACATTGACGAGAGCAAGGCAAACAGCACAGCATTTATCCGATAAAACAGGAATTTCTATTGTTTTTGATGAGAACTTGATGGAGTTCAATAACGGATTTCTTGCAGGGTTACCCCGAGCGGTAGTAAGAGAGAAATATCCCGAAGTTCCCGATCTGCCGATTGATAAAGCTGTTTACGGTCAGGAATCTCAGGTTGAGTTCAGGCAAAGAGCAGAGAATGCACTTTCAAGAATTATGAACGAAGCAGAGAATGACGAAACTATTGCTGTTGTTTCGCACGGCGGAATGATTAATCAGCTTTACCGTTCATTTTTCAATATGCCCGTTGATTGCATTTACTTCTTCAACACCGCCGACACAGGTATTCATATCTGGAGTTTGACAAACAGAGAAAGACGGGTTATCAAAGCTAATTTTGACGAGCACACCAAAGGAATTTAAGGTGAAATTATGAGCAGACAAAACATATTTGACAACGAAACATTTTTCAGTGGCTATAAGGCTCTGCGTGACAGCGATTGCAATGCCAACGATCTGATTGAACAGCCTGCAATGCGTAAACTCCTTCCCGATCTGAACGGCAAATCCGTTCTTGATCTGGGTTGCGGCTACGGTCACAACTGCATTGATTTCGTAAACAGAGGTGCAGTAAGGGTTGTCGGCATTGATATATCCGAAAAGATGCTTGCCGTTGCAAAAGAAGAATCCGCACACAGCAAAATTGAATACCGCAATATGAGCATGACGGATATTTCAAATCTTGACGAAAAGTTTGATTTCATTTATAGCTCACTTGCTTTTCATTATGTTAAAGATTTTGATACTTTCGCAAAGGATATGTATTCCGTTCTCAACGTCAACGGTCAGCTTTTGTTCTCGCAGGAGCATCCGATTATCACCTCAACCGTTGACGGTGCGGGTCATTTCAACAAGAATGAAAACTGTGAAAAAGTTTCTTATACTTTTTCAAACTACAACCAACCCGGCGAACGCAAAATTCATTGGTACGTCGACGGCGTGATAAAATATCACCGTACTTTCAGCAATATTATCAATGCACTTGCAAACGCAGGTTTTGTTGTTGAAGCGGTATGCGAACCCGTCCCCGAAGAATGGGTAATTGAAAAAGTGCCTGCCTGGTCAAAGGAATACATCAAGCCGAACTTTTTGATTATAAAAGCAAGAAAGGCATAAAAATAAAAAAGTTATAGTAATAGGTTGCCCGGGCAGCGGAAAAACTTAATAAAATCAGACAACAAATATATCGGTGCAATTTGGTTGGAAAAGGAGGATTTTTATGAGAATTCTGATTGCAGAAGACGAAAAAAGTCTTAACAGAATTATTGCAAAACAATTAAAAACTTCGGGCTACAGCGTTGACTGTTGCTTCAACGGTGAAGAAGCATATGAACTTATAAGTATGACGGATTATGACGCGGCGGTTTTTGATGTTATGATGCCGAAAATTGACGGTTTTTCATTGCACAGAAAGATAAGAAAAGAGGGCAACAATCTTCCGGTTTTGTTCCTTACCGCCCGTGACAGTATCGAAGACAGAGTTGAGGGTCTTGACATCGGCGCAGACGATTACCTCGTAAAACCCTTTGCGTTTGAAGAACTCCTTGCAAGAATAAGGGTTCTTATCAGAAAAAACAGCGTTTCAAAGTCAAACATAATTTCCGTTGCAGACCTTACAGTTGATATTTCAAGCAGGAAGGTTGCAAGAGGCGGAAAGGATATTTCTCTCTCTGCAAAGGAGTATGAGCTTTTGCAATATCTTGCCGTCAATAACGGGATAGTTCTCAGCAGAGAAAAAATTGAAGACCACATCTGGAATTATGATTATGAAGGCGGAACGAATGTTGTTGATGTTTATATCCGCTATCTGCGTAAAAAGATTGATGACGGATTTGATAAAAAGCTTATCCACACAGTCAGAGGAATGGGATATGTTCTCAGGGAGGAAAAATGAAAAAGGTTTCATTTAAAATAATAACAACACTTTGGATAACAGTTCTCATTGCCGTTATCTGCGGTGTCAGCACAACAGCACTTATGCTCATAAGCCGTAAAACTGCGGATGATAAGCTGAAACAGAATTTGATTTCTGCCGTTCAGAGCAATTCGGATGAAATGGAATACAGCAACGGCATTTTTGAGGTGGAAAACGATTTCGCTTATTATTCGGGCGGTGTTTATTGTGATTTGTTTACCGAAAACGGTGATTATATCAGCGGTGAAACTCCTCACACTCTCATAGAATCGGACTCATTGGGTGAAACGGATATTGTAAAAAAAGAGTTTGGAGGCGAGAATTATTATGTTTATTCCAAGCTTCTTAATTTTACTAAATTCGAATATGAGATTGATGTTATGTCCGGTCAGATAATCTCCTACGAGGCAGATGTTACTCCCGTAAACGAATTGAAACCGACACCTTATTCCGAAACAAATTTTCAGAACGGTATAAGTACAAGCAAAGCAATTGATATTGCTTTTTCCCATGCAGGGGTCAGCAAAGATACCGCAACAATAATCGGCGCTGAAATTCCGTTATATCAGGACAGACAGGTTTTTAAAATTGAGTTCACATCGGACAATTCTTCTTACGGAAAAATATATATCCGCGCAATCTGTCCGTCAGACGATGCGGTGACGGTATTTGATACCGTTGCAAAAAGTGCCGTATATCTTTTACCGTTTTTTATAATTATTGCTGCAGTAGGCGCATATCTTATTTCGAAAAAAGCGGTTTCTCCCATCGAGAAGATTACCGAATCCGCACACGAAATTTCAACCGGCAACGACCTTTCAAAGCGTCTTGAAACAGATAAAGCACCCCGTGAAATCAGTAATCTTTCGGAAACGTTCAATGAAATGTTTGAGAGATTACAAATTTCATTTGAAAATGAAAAGAGATTTACCTCCGACGCATCCCACGAGCTTCGCACACCTCTTGCAGTCATAAAAGCGGAATGCGAATATGCTCTTTCTGAGAATGCAGATGACGAAGAAAGAATGCAGGCACTTGAATCCGTTGAAGAGCAAGCAGACAAAATGACCTCGCTTGTTTCATCTTTGCTTTCCGTAACAAGAGCGGAGCAGGGACTCAGCAGATTTACACTTGAAGAAGCCAATCTCAGTGAGCTTGTTGGAGAAATCTGCGGCAAATTCAAGCCGACAAAAAATATAAAGCTGAAAACCGATATTGAAGATGATATTATAATCAATATGAATTCTTCTCTGATAACACAGCTTGTTGAAAATCTTCTTACAAATGCCGATAAATACGGCAGAGAAAACGGCGTTATTAATGTTAAACTGCATTCCGAAAAAGATAAAACAGTTTTGTCCGTGAGAGATAACGGAATCGGTATAAGCGAAGCAGACCTTCCGAAAATCTGGAACAGATTTTACAGAGCGGATGCTTCAAGGTCGGAAACCGAGGGCTTCGGTCTCGGACTTGCTCTTGTCAAAAAGATAGCTGAAATTCATTCGGCTGAATGTGTCGCAGAATCCGAAATTGATAAATTCACTGAAATTAAAATAATTTTCAAAAAAATCTGAAAAATTAGTTTTTTCTAATGTTCCTTTAATGTTTGCCCGTTATTATTTAGTCACAGTCAAGGATGACTAAATTAAAAAACGAAAGGAACTGATATTATGAAAAAACTTATCGCTCTTTTACTTGCACTCCTCGTTGTATTTTCTCTTTCCGTGTCGGCATTCGCCGCACCTTCCGAAAATCTGATTTCAAAAGATAAGGCAAAGGAAATCGCCCTTGACCACGCAGGATATGAAGAATCCGAAGTAAGATTCGTCAAAGTAAAGCTTGACCGTGATGACGGCAGATATGAATACGAAATCGAATTCAGAGCCGACGGTAATCTTGAATATGATTATTCAATCAATGCCGTAAACGGAAAAATCGTTGAATTTGACCGTGATTACGATGCTCCCGACAGATTCGAAGCTTTTTGGTTTATCGGATTCCTCAGAAATCTTCTGGCAAAGCTTTTCGGATAAATTCCGGTCAGAGATTAAAAATATATTGAGAGGTGAATTAAAATGAAGAAAAAGATATTTGCAATTTTAGTTTCGGTGGTTCTGATTTTATCGGTTGTATTGCTTGCAGCATATGCCAAGAATCAACCTGAAAAAGAAAACGTTAATCTCAATCAGGCGCAGGCATCCGCACCGTCGGTTAAAAACAGCGAAGTCTTAAGCGTTTCTCCTGATGAGGCAATTGATGCAGCACTCAAACACGCAGGAGCATCCAGAGAAAATGCCGTAATGTTCGGTGCTCCTTCACTTGATGAAGATAACGGAAAAGTCCATTATGACGTTGAATTCGGATATAACGGATTTGAATATGATTATGAGGTTGCGGTTGCCGACGGTTCAATCCTGAAAGCAGAAAAGGAAGCCGAAAGGGTTAAAGTTTCCGAAAAGGAAAGCGTTCCCGCAAAGCCCGAAGTTCCTGTAAGCAAAGAAAACAAAAACAGCAATAAAAACAACAACGGTTATATCAGCGTTGAAGCCGCAAAGCAGAAGGCTCTTGACGATGCAGGTGTCAAAGCAGAAGATGCAGTATTCCTTAAAGCATACTATGATTCAGATGATCTTGTTCCTCATTATGATGTTAAGTTTGAAGCAAACGGATATGAATACGAATATGAGGTTAAAGCTTCTGACGGCTCAGTTCTCGAAAAAGACGTTGATAAGGAAAGAAAACCCGTCAACTGCTCTCCCGCATCAAATGAATATATCTCCGCAGATAAAGCAAAATCAATAGCTTATGACCATGCTTCCGTAAAGGCGGCAGACGTGAAATTCTCAAAAGCAGAGCTTGACCGTGATGATCTGATAGTCCATTACGATGTTGAATTTGTTTCAGGCAAATATGAATATGAATACGAAATAAATGCCGAAACGGGCAAGGTAATCGCTTTTGATAAGGAGTTCAATGATTAAGATTCATAAAAAACAAGTAAAGGCAGGGACAAAAATCCCTGCCTTAATTTTATCTGCAGACTGATTCTGTTAAATTACAACAGTATGGTTATGAATGACAAATCTATACCATTAATCGAGAGGTACGTATAGTTTGACCTTTACTCTCAATTTTGCGTTTCTATTTTTCCAAAACACCCCACAAAATGATATAACAAAAAAGTTTGACAAACATTAAATTTGTTTCAATAATATAGGTGAGTAAATATTTTTCATAAGAAACCTCCTATCTGACAAAACTCAGAAAGGAGAAAAACTACCGGTTAGCATGGCAAAGTCCAAAAAAGAAAATGATTTCG
>JAZNFD010000345.1:0-12404 GCA_045588975.1 Acutalibacteraceae bacterium
GCTGATATCATAACGAAATAAGGGATGAGAAAATGAACATATTTGAAACTCCAATAAAATTATACGGCAAAGAAATAAAAAACCGCATTGTTCTTCAACCGATGGAAGGATGCGACGGTACCTTCGAAGGCGCTGTTGACGAACTGACTCGGCGCCGTTATCTGAGATTTGCAAAATCAGGTGCAGGAATAATATGGTTTGAAGCTACAGCCGTCTGCCGTGAAGGAAGAGCAAATCCCCGTCAGCTTTTTCTGAACGAGAATACCAAAGACAGCTTCAGAAAACTGATTGAAGATGTCCGAAAAACGGCAGTTGAAGAAAACGGCTTTGCTCCCATAATCATCGTTCAGCTTACACACAGCGGAAGATTCAGTAAACCGAACGGAGCGCCCGAGCCGATTGTTGCCTATCGCAACAGCCACTGGGAAATCGGCAAAGAAAACCAACCTTATACAATTGCTGACGACAAATACTGCAAATCTATTCCACAAAGATATGCAGAGGCAGCAATTATTGCTGAAGAGGCAGGCTTTGACGGTATCGACGTCAAATGCTGCCATGGATATTTATTCAATGAATTTCTCAGTGCCAAAGAACGCAAAGGTCTTTACGGCGGTAATCTTGAAAACAGAACAAGGCTGTATTTTGACTGCATCGACAGCGTCAGAAACGCCGTTAAAAACACCTTTGTCACTACAAGACTGAATGCTTGTGACTGCTTCCCCTATCCTTTCGGTTTCGGTGTTGACAGTCAGAATAACATTGACCTCTCGGAAACAAAAATTATTATTAACCGACTCGCCGGAAAAGGCATCGAGCTGATTAATCTTACACTCGGAAACCCCTATCTGATTCCGCATATCAACCGTCCGTGCATCAATGCACCTGAAGACGGAAAAATCGGAATTGAAAGAATCCGCAACATAACAAGAGAACTTAAGAACGCTTTCCCGAACATTAAATTTGTTATGTCAGGTCTCAGCTATGAAGGTGAAGATGCCCTTGAATATTCCGATAAAATTATCAGAAACGGCGTTGCGGATTTTGCGGGATTCGGAAGAATGGCGTTCGCTTATCCCGAATTCTACAAAGATTATTGCAAAAACGGTTCACTTGACAAAAGCAAAGTATGCCTCAAATGCAGCAAATGTTCTCAGCTTATGAGAAACGCAACCGTTGCAGGTTGTCCCGTAAGAGACACTGAGGTGTATATGCCGTATTATCAAAAACACGTTCTCAAAAAGTGAGGTAAGCAAAATGGTTGCAGTCGTAACAGGCGGAAGCAGAGGAATAGGTCTGGGCATAACGGAAATTCTTTTAAAAAACGGATTTGACGTTGTCGTATCATCAAGAAACGAAAGCGATGAAATAAAAAAGCTCTCAAAAAATCACCCCGATAAAGTCAGTTTTGTTTCAGCCGATATTTCAATTCCGGGAAATATAGAAAATCTTGTTTCATACGTTGAAAACAAATACGGAAAAGCGGATATACTCGTCAACAATGCAGGAGTTGCGCCAAAAGAGCGCAAAGATATTCTTGAAATAACTCCCGATGATTTCGATGCGGTTACGGATATAAATTTAAAAGGGACTTTTTTTATTACACAGAAATTTGTTCCCTTGCTGATTAAAAACAAAAAATCAAGAATAGTCAATATTTCTTCAATGTCATCCTATACAGCATCCGTCAACCGCGGCGAATACTGTATTTCAAAAGCAGGAATTTCAATGGCAACAAAGCTTTTTGCATCAAGACTTGCCGAGTACGGAATAAGCGTTATTGAAATAAGACCAGGTATAATCGAAACGGATATGACTGCAAAAGTCAAGGAAAAATATGACAAAATGATCAGCGACGGATTAACCCCGATAAAAAGAATGGGTCAACCCGAGGATGTTGCAAAATGCGTTCTTTCGGTGGCTCAGGGTAATTTTGATTTCTGCACGGGTACGGTCATTGACTGCGACGGCGGATTTAATGTGAGAAGTTTATGAGAAAAATTTATGATACAATAATTATCGGCACGGGTGCGGCGGGCTACAGCGCCGCAGACTGGCTTTTCAAAGCAGGAATAACAAACATTGCCGTTATATCCGAAAACAGACTTTCAGGCACATCAAGAAATACAGGCAGCGATAAACAGACTTATTATAAAATTTCTATGGACGGAAAATCCGAAGACAGTCCTTACAGAATGGCGGAGGATATATGCTCACTCGGATGCTGCGACGGTGAAAAAGCATATAAGCAAGCAATTAACAGTGCGAGATGTTTTCTGCGTCTTTGCGATTACGGAATGAATTTCCCGAGAAATGAATCCGGCGGATATCCGGGTTATAAAACTGACCACGACAGCACATCCAGAGCAACTTCAGTCGGTCCGCTGACTTCAAAAATTATGACACAAGTTCTTGAAAAACAAGTTATCGAAGTCAACAAAACGCCCCTGCTTGATAACAGACAAGTAGTAAAAATCATCACAGAAAACAAACGTGTTTACGGAGTAGTTGTTCTGAATAACGAAACTCAAAAAGCCGAAATAATCGCTGCAAAAAATGTTATTGCAGCAACAGGTGCCCCTGCCTGCATTTACCAAAACTCGGTTTTCCCCGAATCCCAACACGGTATGACAGGAATACTCATCAACGCAGGTGTAAAGCTATGCAACTTTACACAATGGCAGTACGGTTTAGCATCTACGGACTTCCGCTGGAACGTATCAGGAAGTTTTATGCAGGTCATTCCGAGATTTGTAAGCATCGATGAAAACGGTAATGAAACAGAGTTTCTTAAAAATCATTTTTCAAACACAAATGACGTGTGTAACAATGTGTTTCTGAAGGGGTATCAGTGGCCGTTCAGTTATGACAGAATCCCTTATTCTTCAAGGGTTGACGTCGCTGTTCATGAAGAAATCAAAGCAGGAAGAAGTGTTTATCTCGACTTCACAAAAAACCCCGAGGGATATGATTTCAACGCCCTTTCGGAAGAGGCAAAATCTTATCTTGCCGCCAACGGTGCAACTGCTGACACACCCATTGAAAGGCTCAGTATTCTCAATCCTAAGGCAATCGACGTTTACGCCCGTCAAGGTATATCGCTTTACACGCAAAAATTAAAAATTGCAGTCTGTGCACAGCATAATAACGGCGGAATCCATACCGACGGCAACTACCGTACTTGCATTGACGGACTTTATGTTATCGGCGAAGCCGCAGGTTCATTCGGTCTGACCAGACCGGGAGGCTCAGCGCTTAACGACACTCAGGTCGGCGGTTTTGTCTGCGCCGAACACATAAAAAATAATATCTATGATGAGTTTCCGCTTGACATAATCGAGCAAAATGAAAAGCACTTCGAAACATTAATTTCAGATTTCAGAGTTATCAAAACCGACTACTCTTTTGTTCCGAAAAAAATGAGCGAGGTTGCATCTTTTATCCGTGATAAAAACGGATGTATTTCTCTTCTTTCAGAAATCAACGAAATTCTTTCCGACTATCCCTTTTCTCACAATTCATTAAGTGATTATTTTTATGATTGGGATATGCTCACTTCTGCCAAGGCATTACTTGAAACCATTCTAGGTGAAATGCCGTTTACAGGCAGCAGAGGCGGTTCGGTATTTACAGACTGCGGAAAAATCATTGATGAAATTACAGATTACAGAAAATATCTGACCATATGGGATAGTGGTAAAATATATTTTGAAGAAACCAAACCCATCCCACTTTCTGACAAACCTTTTGAATATTACCTTAATCAAATCTGCGAAAAAGAAATATAGAGAGGAGCATTGAATTGGATTACAGAAAAGCCTGCGAATTATACCGTCAGACTCCGACCAAAGAAACACTTCGTAATGTTACCGATGAATTAATAAAAAAAATGACTATCAAAGAAAAAATCCGACTGATGCAAGGTCATGCAATGTCAGTTACCGCAAAAAACTTTCTGAAAAGCGGAAGATTTTATAATGCAGAGCCATATGCCGCAGGCGGTTGCAAAAGACTCGGTATTCCCGAGGTGCTTTTTGCAGACGGTCCCCGAGGCATCGTGCTTGGCAAAAGTACTTGTTTCCCCGTTTCGATGCTCAGAGGTGCAACATTTGACGATGAGCTTGAATACAGAGTAGGCGAAGTTTTTGCTAAAGAAGCAAGTGCGGGCGGAGCAAACCTCTTCGCCGGCATATGTATTAACCTTCTGCGCAATCCTATGTGGGGCAGAGCGCAGGAAACCTACGGCGAAGATCCGTTTCTTCTCGGAAAGATGGGCGTTGCGCTCACAAAAGCAATGCAGGATAACGGTATCATTGCCTGCCCGAAGCATTATGCTCTCAACAGCATTGAAGATTTACGGTTCAGCGTTGACGCAAAAGCAGATGAAAGGACTCTTCACGAGGTTTATCTTCCTCATTTCAAGAAATGTATCGATGCGGGCGCTATGTCAATAATGGGTGCATATAACAAAGTCAACGGCACATACTGTTGCGAAAACAAAACTCTTCTGACCGATATCCTACGTGATAAATGGGGCTTTGACGGATTTACGATTTCCGACTTCTTTTTCGGAATCTATGATGCAGCACGAAGCGTAAACGCAGGACTCGATATCGAAATGCCTTACACATTCAAATACGCTTTTCTTAGCCACAGAGTTAAAAAAGGTGACATTTCCGAAGAGACACTCAATACTTGCGTGGGAAGAATACTCCGAGGTATGCTCAGAACTCTTCCGAAGCACAAAGATTATCCCAAAAGTGTAATTCTTTCAAAAGATCACACCGAGCTGGCACGTGAGGTTGCCGCTAAAGGTATTGTTCTTCTTAAAAATAAAAATAACACCCTTCCGATTAAAGAGGGATCAAAAATTGCTGTTATCGGAAGATATGCCGATAAAATCAACACAGGTGACCACGGCAGCAGCAACGTTTTCAGTCCTTACACAATAACACCTTATCAGGGCATAAAAAATCGTTTTGGTGCTGAAAATGTTACCGTCTGTAACAGTTGCAATCCGCAGAAAGCCGTGGCTGCATCCGCATACAGCGATTATGTTGTCATTTGTGTCGGAAGTGATTGGCTTCAGGAGGGTGAATTTCTCGTAAATCTCGGCAACGTCAAGAAAAAGCCGAAAGGCTCGGGCGGTGACAGAGCAGACCTCCGCCTCCCCGAAGAAGATGTTGCGCTTATAAATGCTGTTTCAAAAACAGGCAAGAAAATTATTGTCAACATTATGGGCGGCAGCGCTTATATCATAAAGGATTGGTCAAACTGTACAGATGCAATTCTGATGTCGTTTTACAGCGGGCTTGAAGGCGGGAACGCACTTGCGGATATCCTCAGCGGAAATAAAAATCCGGGTGGAAAGCTTCCGTTTACTGTTGCAAAAAAAGCCGAGGATTACCCCAAATTTCTTCACATTGGCAGTAAAAATAAAAAAATAGAATACGGCTATTATCATGGCTACACTCTTTTTGATAAAAAGAACATCGAGCCCGATTATCCGTTCGGTTTCGGACTGTCTTATACAACATTTGAAACAAGTAACGTCAAAGTAACAGCAGACGAAAATCAGATTAATGTTTCACTTGATGTAAAAAACACGGGTAAGCAGAGCGGCGACGAGGTTATTCAGGTTTATATAGGCAGCAACAACAATGAAACAGACAGACCTGTTAAACTTCTCAAAGGATTCAAACGTATCACCATAAATGCATTGCAAACAGAAAGCATTAATATCTCTGTTGATAACGATGATATTAAATTCTATAATCCCGAAAACGGCGAATGGGTGCTTGATAACGAATATACAGTATATGTCGGCACAGACAGCAGAAACGCTGTCCCCGTCGGTACTGTCGGATTCTGAGGTGAAATATGAATAACAGTCAATTTTCACCCGACGGATTTATGAACGGAATCTACGGCACTCTCCGTTCAAAGCCGTATTCAAATGCAAAGACAAAAGATGATGTTTTAACAATCGGAGCAGAAATAAAAGAGAAAACAAAGCAGCTTTTTAATCTCGATGCACTCAGAAGTTTTTCGGACGGATTCAAACCGACACCGATCGGCAAGCCGCTCGAATACCGCGAATATACACTTCAGAAATACGGTTTTGAGCTTTGCAAAGGACTCTGTTCATCAGTTTATATTCTCACTCCGAAAAACATAAAAGAATCCGCCCCCGGAGTTGTTGCACTCTGCGGTCACGGATACGGAGTAAGGCATATTCTGAACATTTCAAAAAAGGGCAACAAGAAAGTTGTTCCCTACATCGACAATTATCAGAAAAAATTTGCAGTTGAGCTTACAAAAAGAGGATGCGTTGTTGCGGCGCCCGAGCTTTTCGGTTTCGGTGAAGCAAGACTGAAAAAAGACCTCATAAAACCTTTTTACATCAGCTCCTGCGATGAATTATCCCGTCATCTCCTCCCCTACGGACTGACGGTAGCATCCGTCAGAATTTTTCAGGCAATAGCGTCTGCAGACATTCTTGTCAACTACTGCGGAATTGATGAGAGCAAGCTTTCATGCATGGGTATTTCGGGCGGAGGATTAACCGCCCTTTATGCCTCTGTCATTGATGAAAGATTCAGAAAAATCGTTATCAGTGGATATGTAAACACATTCCGCGACAGCATTCTTTCTCGTTGGCATTGCCCCGATAACTATATTCCGGGTATCCTCGGAATCGGCGAAATATATGATTTTGCATCAAGTCTCGCCCCCAGAGAATTGCTGATTGAATCGGGCAAAAAAGATAAGCTTTTTCCGATTGACGCAAGTCTTGAAGCCCATCGGGAGATTGAAAGAATCTATTCACTCGCCGATGCATCAGATAAGCTGATAATTGATGTTTTTGACGGTAAACACAGAGTAAACGGCATCAAATCATTTGATTTCCTTAGCAAATAAAAAATAATGCAGAGATTTCGTTTAAACTGAAATCTCTGCATTATTTTTTACAATATCGGTTCGAGTGTTACGCATATTGTTGCGGATGTTACACCGTCGAGATGAATGGTAAGCTTTTGAATTTCAGAATAATCCGCATCATATTCATACCTGCCGCCAAGTGCCTCTGCAGGCATAACGGAAAATTCACCATCATTGTGAAGCGTTGCTTTCATTTTTTTACCGTTAAGCTCCAAAATCGCTGTTTTTCCGTCATCAGGAACCGTGATATCTGCCTTCGTATGCATAAACCAATAAATTTCACTCGGGATAACGCAACTTACTTCATCTGTTACTTTCAACGAAGTCCGATTGTCATAAAGCTCAAAGCACCTTGAAACTGATCTTGCACCGTTCATACGGTAAGCATCGGTCATATCAATTCTGCATTCTCCGCCGTTATCCGTTTCATTGAAATAATCAAAATCACATTCGGCAAGAGCATACTGGTCATCGATTGTCATATCGGGATTAATAACCAAAGTGTTCTGACCTTCGGCACGTTTGCAATAATTCTTCCATCTTCCGCCTGCAGGCAGATTAAGAAAATAATCGGGAGCATCATAGCTTCCGGGTCCGAGTTCTTCCGCCCAACGTTCACCCATTGAATCAAACACAAAAGTTCCTATATCAAGGTCGCCGTGATTGGTATAATTATAACCCGCTTTAATTCCCGCGAAAGTTGCATTTTTATCAAGATACGCACTTCTCATAAGTACAAGCGGCTGACCGACATCGGATTCAAGATAAACAGCAAGAGGCTCATTATCAAAACCGACTGATTCTGCCGTATAATTTCTGTCGAACCAAAGGAGCGAGAGGGCATCCTCTTTTCCGCTTCCGTTGCGCTCGACATTACCCGAAGTATCGGGCACAAATTCATCTGCTGTATCCCACATCTGATAAACCGCAAGCAACGGAGCATCATACTCCGATGCGTACCAATGAAGCGAGGGTGTAAAGCACATTCTTGCTTTATTATCACCAAAGTTAAACACACCTGCAGGAGTAGTGATATAAACAGGGAAATAACCGAGTTCTTTAAAGCCGTCGATATCCGACATTCCGAAATCAGTTCCAAAGTAATTTTTTGAAGTTGCAACAAAAAACACAATTGAATTCATGCCCGACTGACTGTAACCGGGACCTTCCGCATAAACTCCGTCGGGAGTGAAGTTTTCAAAAGCTATCGGCATATTCGCATAACACATCGAAAGGAATTCCGCTGATTTCTCGGGATAATACTCTGCAAATGTCATACACGCGATGCCTATACCGCCGTAACAAATGCTGTTCCAGTTATTTTTTGACCAGGTAAACCAATTTTTAAGATAATTCTTTGAAAGTGCGGGTTCAATCGCATATTCAAAGGTTTTATCAGCAAGATAATCCCTCTGCTCCTGAGTCAGATAATCATAAAACCAATCATATCCGATTGAAACGGCAAACGCCATTTCAGCCGTTGCAAGGAAGTGACCGGTACACCAATCATCGTAGCCGCATACATTCTCAAGTTCTGCCCATGCACGCTCGGCATATCTGCTCTCCCCCGTTATCTGCCACGCATAGCCGAGAATAACCATTCTGTTAATAACTTCTCTTGATATCGGAAGAATACTGTCCTCCTCATCAAGCTCATACTCCATCGTCGGGTAAATATTCATATCAAGCAATGCGTCCGCATTATCAAGAACAGATTTGCTCAAGCCTGCGGTATAGTCAGAAAAATGATTATTTATATATTCATTTCTTGCAATTTCAAAATTATCTTTATCCGCCAGAACAAACGGATGCTCCGTATTACCGCAGATTTTATTGAGTTCAGAAAGAAGTTCTTTCTTTGAAACGGAATTTTCATTTCTTTTCAAAGAAACATAATCCGCTCCGACCTTCACAATATCAGGAATAACGGCAAGATAAGGAATTGCGGTTGTTATTCCTGAAGCATTAAAAACAAAAACAATCGCTGTCAGAAGTGCTGTTGCACATTTAAGAATAATCATATCAGAACCTCTTTATCAATCCCATTCTGTTCCCGTAACTTTATCCATGTCAATTCCTTTGGTTTCGTTTGTTTTACGGACAAGAGCAAAAAATGCGGCAATGAATCCGGGCACAAGAAGAGCAAAGGAAACAATTCCCGTCACGCTGTTGCCGAGTATAGTTATAAGGGGAAGGCTGATTGCATATGAAACCGCAACACCGACTGCAGTTACAATAAACTGCGCGGACATCGTTGACGAACGCAGATTGGTGGGTGATGATTCACCGATCATCATAATGAGAACATCATTGGTTGAATAATAACTGCCGATAAATGCTCCGCAAAGGAAACCTGCCAGATACGGATTCCACGCCATTATTGCACCGACGGAAAATCCTACAAATGCAAGAAGACAGTTAACAGCGGTCATAATAGCGGCAGGCTTTCTGCCTTTTGAGTCAGACACAAATCCCATAATAACCTGAGAAACCGCACATCCGACGGGGAACATAAAGAGAGCTTCGGTAACAGGTCCGACGCTGATCAAATTCATCAGCTCGTCTGTAAAAGAAGTGAACTGCCCGCTTGAAATATGATTCTGTGCATAACCGTAGGACATAATAACCTGATAATTGATTGTGCCTATAAATCCGAGGTTGGCAATTGCAGATGTTATATAGAGCCATTTGAGCTGCTTATGTTTCATAGCAAATTTAAGCGCAGGAATAAGACCGCCCTGAGCATTTTCGGAATTTTTCTGTAACTTTTCAGCTTCGCGCTCTTCATCGGTCATTCGAAGATATCGCAAACGCGAGTCAATAAACGAATCCGTTTCTCTTGCTGTTATGAGCGCAATAAAACAGGTAACAATACCAACAAGCGCAGGGATAATGTAAACATTTCTCCACTCGCTTGCATCGTGCATAAGCACCCTTCTCAAAAACGGAATCAGCATTACCGCCATATTGGCAAAGAATTTGATTGACGAATATGTTCTTGCTCTGTGCTTTGACGGAGACGATTCCATAATATAGACAACGTGCATATCATGAGGAATAAAGAACTGAACCAGCACGGCACCGATAAAATAAAGAAAAAGATTATTTGAGAGAAAAATAACAAGCATCGCAAGGCTCATACCGAAAGTATTGATAATGAGGAACTTTTTGCGGCCCCATCTGTCAGCAAGCGGTCTGTAAAGTAAACCCAGAGCCTGAAACGGCACAACAAGAATCGAAAGAATATCAAGTAAACCAACAGAGCTTTCACCGAAATTCGAGAAAAGATCGTTGGCAATTTCCGTTTTCATAAGCGTGCCTATCTGGGATGCAATTTCATCCGTTGCATAAATAAGAGCGATAATAAACACCAGATAAACAAAATACATATTTCTTTTGGGTCTTGCTTTTTCTTTCTCCCATTTTAATATTTCTTTTTCACGCCTGAGCTTTTGTTTTGCAAGCTTTTCAGCGGTTACCTCACGGGTCACAGTAAAACATCTCCTTTTCGGATTTATTATAATTTATATTATATATTAAACCGGCAACGATTACAACCGGATTTTCAATACATTTATTCGTTAAATTATATAATGTTACAAAAACATGGTAATATTTTGTTGAAATTATATTAAATATATGTTAATATAACTGCATAAACAAAAGGAGTGTGCATAAAAATGAAAAAGATTATTTCCATCATTCTTTGTGCCGTTATGGTTCTTTCATTATTCGGAATCAACACATTTGCGGCTTTTGAAAAGAAAACAGACTGTTCGGCAGACTGCGGATTTTATCCCACCATAATTATTCCCGGTCTCGGTCAGTCAGGCGTTTTTGTTGTTGATGAAAACGACAATTTTGTTCTTAACGATGAAGGCAAAAAAATCTCGGCATTCCCCGCCTACATCCAGATCGGCAACGTAATCAAAGAAGCGCTCTTCCCCGTTATTCTTTCACTTGTCACTCAGAAAGATTTCGGCCTTTCAAAAGCACTTGCAAACGTTATTGAAGATGCTTTCGGCATAAATTCAAGCGATCTCAACGCACAGAACACAGGCAATGTCAAGCTTGAAAGATATTATAAACCCTATTCGGAATGCACAAAGGAAGAGCAGGAGCTTATCAATTCCCACATTCCTTTCCATCTTTATCCCACAGACCTTCCCAAGGATCATCTATATTATTTCACATACAACTCATTCGGTAACCACATTGATGTTACGAAAGAGCTTTATGACTATATTCACATGGTTATGGAGCAGACAGGTCACAGCAAGGTAAACCTTGTTCCCATCAGCCAGGGCGGCACATTTGCAAATGCAATATTTGAATATCATCCCGATATTATGGATGTAATTCACAAGGTTCTTTATATTGTTCCCGCTCTTGACGGTTCTACAATCATCGGTGACGTTTTCAACAACAGAATCACCTTCCTTGATCCCGATTATCTTTATCACGGATTCCTTGAAAACAGCGGTCTGCTCGACAAAGGAACATCCAGACTGATTGAAGTTCTCCTGCGAATTTTCCCCGATGAAGTTCTCTCCAAAGCTCTCAATGAGGGTGTTAAGACTCTTGTTGAAAAGATTATGATCAGAAGCACAAGCATGTGGGCTCTCTGCCCCTCGGGCGACTATCCCTCAGCTGCTCAGCTCTATCTTTCGGCTCCCGAAATGGCAAGCATCAAGGAACAGACATATAAATACTATCAGGCTCAGCTCCATTCGGATGCTAACATTCAGACGCTTCTCGCAAAGGGCGTTCAGATATTCAATGTTGCTCAGTATGACTTCAATATGATTAACGTCGGCGAAACATGGAACACACAGAATGCCGACTATATCATTCATCTTGATTCAACTTCAATGGGTGCATATGCCGCAAACATCGGCGAAACACTTCCTGATGATTATGTTCAGAAAAACACTCATTGCTCAAATACCGATCATAATCATATCTCACCCGACAGAGTTGTTGACGCATCCGCAGCTCTCCTGCCCGACACAACATTCTACTTTGACGGTCAGAGACACGACCTCACTCAGCACAATGACGTTATTCTTAAGATAGCTATGCAGCTTATTGCTCACGATGATATCAAGGATGTTTATTCCTCACCCGACTTCCCGCAGTTCAATATCGGCAGAGATGTCAGAAACCTTTCTGCTCTTCTTGAAACCGCAGAGGAGGTTGACATCGCAGCTCTTTCAGCAGAAGATAAAGCTGAATTTGAAGCTGCGGTCGCTCAAGGTGAAAACATTCTTGCAACAACAGTTTGTGCTGCAGGCGATTTTGAAAAGGCTGAAAACAGACTTACGGATATTCTCGTCAAAGTCGGTGCAGTGGAAGCGGAAAAGGTTACCGATCTCACTTTCTTCGAGAATCTTTCAGCTTGGCTTTATGACCACTTCGGTTCAAACGGTTTCTCAGAAATGCCCGGTCTTACACTCAACCTC
>JAZNFD010000346.1:0-17976 GCA_045588975.1 Acutalibacteraceae bacterium
TCTTATAGTGCAGCTTGAAATCACCGTAAATGCAGACCTCGTTTTCCTTGCGGAACTTAAGAAGCTTACGGTAATAATTAAGAATTGAATTCTCGTCCTTTTCAGCCGCTTCAACATTGATTTTGGTGTAGTTGGGATTAACCTTGAACCATGCCTCATCTGCTGTTGTGAAGCCTGCATTCTTCTCTGCAGACCATTGAACGGGAGTTCTTGAATTATCACGCGATGCACGGTTTGCAATCTTAAGGAACATCTTATCGCTGAATCCGAGCTTTTTGAAAAGCTGATATGTACTCTTTACCTGAGTGTCGGTATAATCGTCAACGCTGTCCATTTTGATGTTGAGCATTCCGATTTCCTGACCCTGATAAATAAACGGCGTACCGCTCTGACAAATATACATCGTTGCAAGCATCTTGCCGCTTTCAACTCTGTATTTTTCACTGCCGTAACGGCTGATGATTCTGGGCTGATCGTGATTTTCGATATAGTTAGCATTCCAGGCAATTCCGTAAAGCTTATTCTGCCATCTGTTATAGGCATTCTTGAGCTTTTTAAGGCTGAAGGGCATCGGAATCCAGCTTACCATAAACGAATCCGCTTCCATATGCTGGAAGTTAAACATCATATTAAGAGTCTGACCCGCACCCTCTTTGATGAAACGAAGAGCAAGCTTCGGAGTCATCATCGGTGCTTCACCGACAGTCATGCAGTCATATTCATCGGTAACCTTTCTGAATTCACGGAGATATTCGTCAAGGTGAGGTCCGCATTTATAATGCTCCATACCGCAGGCAACAGGAATGGGAAATCCGTTGGGGAGACCTTCCTTCTTGGAGATAAAAGTAATAACATCTTCTCTGAAGCCGTCAACACCCATATCAAGCCAGAAACGGATAATATCCTTGATTTCCTCGCGGACCTTGGGGTTATCCATATTAAGGTCGGGCTGCTCTTTTGCAAAAAGAGTGAGATACCATTCATCAAGATTTTCGTTATAATGCCAACCGGGACCCGCAAAGGTTGAAAGCCAGTTATTGGGCGGCTTCTTTCCGCCTGCCTTCTTACCCTTACGCCAGAAATAATAATCGTGATAAGGATTATCGTGACCTTTCTGACTCTCCTTAAACCATTCGTGTTCATCCGATGTGTGATTTATAACAAGGTCCATAATTATCTTAAGGCCCTTTTCGTGCGCCGCATCAAGAAGCTCTTTGAACTCCTCAACCGTACCGTATTCGGGCGCAATTGACTTGTAATCGGCAATATCATAACCGTAGTCATGCTGCGGTGATTTGTAAAGAGGAGAAAACCAGATTGCATCAACACCGATGCTCTTGATGTAATCAAGCTTTTCCATAACGCCCTTGATGTCACCGATGCCGTCGCCGTTGCCGTCCTTAAAGCTTCTGGGCCATACCTGATAGACGGCCATTTCTTTATACCAATGTTTCTTTATCTCTGACATATTGCATTCCTTTCTTTTAAAACGCGTCTGACGGCGTTGCAGGATTATTATGAACGGGTGTAACCAATCCGACATCAACGGTTTTGCCGGCTTCTACAGTCATCGCAAAGCTGCCGAGCAATATTCCGTTGCCATCGTAAACCCTTGCATATCCGTTGCCTGACTCAGCAACAAACGAAAAAGTTCCGTCGGAGAAAACAGTATGTGACACGCCGTCGAAAATAATTTCAGCGGCATCAGCATTTATTTTTCCGCTCACGGTGCCTGTTGAAGAATCTGTTCTTCTGATAGCTTCTTCAACCGCAAGTTTCGCATTAACCATAGGATAATCTATAAACTCAAGATCATCGTAAATATAAGGAACGTTTGTGTTTACAACTGCAACAGAATCGGTTGATGAGCATATGATTTCTTTAACCTCGGCACCTGTAAAGCCCGGATTAACCGACCACACAAGCGACGCAATCGCCGTTACAATCGGAGCCGACATTGATGTGCCCGACATATATTCATATCCGCCGTCAATTGAGCAGCTGTAAATATCCTCTCCCGGAGCCGCTATAGTTACTGAGCTGCCGACGTTTGTAAAATAACTCTGAACATAATTACCGTATCCTCTGTTGCTTGCCGAAGCAACAAGAATAATTCTGTCAAGTATTTCATCGGCAGAAACTTTGTTTATGCCGGTAAAAACATTACTTTTATTTATGCTGGAAAAGCATCCGTTATTCTTTGCATCTATCGGATTGCCGTTCATATCACCGTTACCCGCAGACTGAACCGCAATAAAATCATATCCTTTAGCGAGCAATGAACCCATCATATAAGAATATGCAGCAGGAGTGATTATTTTTTCAATTATTGTTGAGTCATTTGACGATTTCGAAGCGGATGAACCGAGCGAGAGGTTAACAACCTTTGCGCCCGCTTTAATCACGTGTGAAATACCGAAATATATTTCAAGGTCAGTAATCCAGAACTGAAGCAAATCGGGAGACCAGTCAACACAGATCAGATTTGAATTGTCACATATACCTGCAATGCCGATTCCGTTATGATTTGCACCGATTATACCAGCAACATGACAGCCGTGAGAATCCTGACGGTTTCTGTTTGCAAGCTTTTGAGAAGGGAATTTGATTTTGTTCTCAAGATCGGGGTGATAAAGATCGTAACCCGAATCAACAATACCGATATTGATTTTGCTGAAATAATCGGAATAATCCCATGCCTGCCTTACATCGATTGCCTCAAGCCACCAATTACGTCCATCGGGGTTAAGCTCATCCCATTCCGGATAAACATCAGTATAATAAAAATCATCCGAAGGAGTTCTGTCGGGAGTATACTTTGTTGCCGTCACGGGGATTGCAAGCTCAACAGCTTCGTTACTCATCAGCTTTTCACATCTTCCCGTAATTGCATCATACTGCATCTTGCCGTATTCAAGGACATATAAATCGGCAGGGGTGCTCCATCCGACAAGTTTTCCGCCAGAAGTATTAAAAAACGAAAGCTTATCCTTGAATGATGTTTCCGGATTGATGAACACAGCTATCTTATTATTGATATAGCCGTTTTCAGAGTCGATTTTATCAATATCTCTTTCGGTTATTCTTTCGAAAAAGTCTTCCTTGATTGCTTCAACCGAATACGGAAGTCCGAAAACAAGCTCACTTACGGAGTCAATAATACCGTTAACGGAACTGTACACAAATCCCGTAATCGAAATAACATATGACATTATTAAAGCAATAATTTTGTTAAACATTTACTCATTTCCCCTTTCTTTTCAGCACAAATTTCTCTGAGGGTATCTGCGTAAATAAAATGGCAACAAACATAACGATGCAACCGATTGTTTCGCGCGTGTTAAGCTTATCATTAAGAAGAACAAGACCGAAAATAACAGCAAATACAGATTCAAGACAAAGAAGAATTGATGCAACGGTCGGGTCAGAATACTTCTGGCCGAATATCTGCGCCGTAAATGCAACACCGCAACTCATAACACCCGCATAAAGGATAGGAACGGCTGCATTCATAATATCATTGATATCGGGTTCTTCAAAGATAAACATACAAATTATCGAAAGCGTTCCCGCAACAAAAAACTGAGCGCAGGAAAGCGCTATATTATCTACTTTACGGCAGAAATAATCTATAACAAGTATGTGCGCCGCAAATGCAAAAGCGCCGCAAATTGCGATTATCTCGCCTTTTCCAACGGTAAAATTGCCCGCAGGCACACTCAGAAGATACAGACCGACTACTCCGAATGCAACTCCGAGCCAGATATTGAATTTTAACTTTCTTTTCATAAAAATTCCCGCTACGGGAACAAGCACCATATAAAGCGCTGTTATAAAGCCGACCTTTCCGGGGCCGAGGTCAAGATAGAATGCGTGCTGCTGAAGATTTCCGCCTGCAAAAAGAGCAAGACCGCAGCAAACTCCTCCGATGAGCACATCCTTAATCGGAAACTTTTTCTTCTCCGGGGATGCAAGATTTTTATTTTCCTTTATTCTTCCTAAAGCAACAAGAGGAATAAGAACAATTCCTCCGATGAGAGTTCTTATGCCGTTAAACGTAAATGTACCGATGCTTGCCCCTTCACTCTGTGCAACGAAAGAAAGTCCCCACACAACGGCGGCAAGTATACAGTAAAACGGTCCGAGGAATTTTCCTTTTTTGATAAGATATCACTCCAAAATACAGATTCACAAAAACCGCCCACAGAAACTCTGCGGGCGGCAAAAACTTTAATTATTCTGCTGCATCTTCTGCCGCAGCTTCTTCAACAACTTCCTCAGCGGGCTTGAGGAGCTCTCTGATCGAAAGGCTTACGCGCTTCTTATCATAGTCAACAGCAGTAATCTTTGCTGTAACTTTTTCGCCAACCTTAAGAACATCCTGAGGCTTGCTGATGTGACGATCGGCAATCTGTGAAATGTGGATAAGACCGTCGATGCCGGGAATAACTCTTGCAAAAGCACCGAATGTTGTCATACCAACGATTTCTGCTTCAACAACTGATCCTTCGGGATAATTCTTTCTGAGGATTTCCCAGGGATTGTCTTCGTCTTTTCTGTAGCCAAGTGAAATCTTCTTGTTTTCTGCGTCAAGTGACTTGATATAAACGTCAACTTCCTGACCGATTTCGAAAACTTCTGAAGGATTCTTGATGCGCTTCCATGACATTTCGGAAATGTGAACCATACCGTCAACACCACCGATATCAACGAATGCGCCGTAATTTGTCATTGACTTAACAACGCCGCTGTATTTCTGGCCTTCAGCTGCCTGTGCCCAGAAAGCTTCTGTTGCAGCCTTCTTCTGCTCCTTGACAACAGCACGGATTGAGCCGACCGCTCTTCTGCGGTTCTTGTCAACTTCAATAACACGGAACTGAACTGTCTTCTTGAGAAGATCTTCAAGAGCCTCGTCACGACGCTCTGTTGCGAGTGATGCGGGGATAAATACGCGTGCACCGTTTGTAACAACACGGATACCGCCCTTGATAACTTCAGCAACTGTGCCTTCGAGGATTCTCTTGTCTTCGGCTGCATCTACGATGTCAACCCATGACTTCTGAGCATCGAAGCGCTTCTTTGAGAGCATAACAGTTCCTTCAGCATCGTTTGTCTTCATTATGATAAGGTCGATTTCATCGCCGATTTTAAGCTCCTTTGCTGCATTTGCAGTAGGATCAGCGCTGTACTCGTCCATGGGGACAAAGCCTGCATGCTTTCTGCCGATATCTACCTGAATCTCTGTGGGTGTAATACCCATAACAACGCCCTTAACTTTCTGATCTGTGCTCATGGCATTAAGGGAAGCTTCAAGTGCTTCGGAGAAATTCATCTCATCTGTGATCGCTGCTTCAGAAGGCACCTCCTCTACCTGCATATTTGTGGTTTCCTTTACGATTTCGGACATTTCTAAAAGTACCTCCTTAATTAATGCGGAAGGGGTTGAGGCCCCTGCCGTGACGCCGATTTCGGCGTGATTGGAAAAATTTATGGTTCTGAGCTCGTCAGCTCTTTCCACCAAGTATGTTTCACAGTTTTCTTCACAAACCGTTTTAAGCTTGACCGTGTTTGAACTGTGGCGAGCGCCGATGATAATCATCAGATCGCTTTTTGTTGAAAGCTCCTGTGCTTCATCCTGTCTTTTACGCGTCGCAAAGCATATTGTATCAAAAAAAATCGCATTTGTACAGTCTATTTTTATTTTTTCTTTACAAATTTTCCAAACATTTTGTGAAAATGTTGTCTGGGATACGATTATTATTCTTTTTTGGCACAATTCTTTGTTTTCAGACAGAATTTTATCAAGCTCATCGGGGCTGTTGAAAACAAAAACATCTCCGTTGCAATGACCCATTATACCCATAACCTCGGGATGATTCGGGTCACCTGCTATCATAACGGGAATATATTTTGAAGAATTCTCCGCAACAATATCATGAATCTTTTTCACAAACGGGCAGGTCGCATCGCAGATTACAGCACCTATTTCAGCAAGTTCATCATAAACGGATTTTGCAACTCCGTGTGCTCTGATGATAACGGTTTCGCCGTTTTTTGCCATATCGGGTGAATCGATTGTGCGCATACCCATTGCCTCAAGTTCCGATGTAACTCTTGTGTTATGGATGAGCTGACCGAGCGTTGCTGCAGCGTTTTTTTTCTGCGCAACCTCGTATGCCATATTGACAGCTCTGTCAACTCCGAAGCAAAAGCCTGCTGTTTTGGCAAGTGTTATTCGCAATGTCCCATCTCCCAAAGCTTGGTGATCACACCCATAACATTCTGGGCGCATTCCTTGATTTCCGCTCTTGAGCTTTCTTCGTTGATTCCGAGACTTTCATAAGGAATAAGCTCACCGTAACGGATTGTGAGCTTTGTGCCCTTCTTCATGTCATCGGAGGTATAGATTGAAACAGGAAGAATGTCTGCCTTGGCTTCTCTTGCAATAGCAGCAACGCCTGATTTTGCTTTTGCAGGCTTGAAATCCTTTGAGCGTGTTCCCTCGGGGAACATTCCGAGCACAAAGCCTTCTTTGACGATTCTGATAGCATAGTTAAGAGCTTCGGAATCCGCGCCGCCTCTGACGATGGGGAAACCGTTAAGCTTTGAAAGAAAGAATTTGGATATCGGATTCTCAAAAAGTTCTTTTTTGCTCATAAAGTGAAGCTGTCTGTTCTTCATACCGAGTGCAATAAACACGGGATCAAGTGCATTGACATGGTTGGATGCAAGAATGAATCCGCCGTTTTCGGGAATGTTTTCCGTTCCCACGTATTCGATTTTATAAAGCATTTTCCCGAGAATTTTGCCGACAGGTCGCATTGTGTCATAAAGACCGCCCTCGGTTATTTTTGAATAATCAAAACCCTTCATTTATATAGCCTCCTTGATGATTCTTACTATTTCATTTATCGATTCTTCAAGATTCAGATTTGTTGTGTCAACGATAATGCCGTCCTCGGCGGGTCTGAGAGGTGCAATTTCTCTGTGGGAATCATTATAATCCCTTTCAATCAGATCCTCAAGCACATCTTTATATTCAACCTGAGTACCTTTTTCGATAAGCTCTTTATATCTTCTCATCGCCCTTGATTCAGGTGATGCCGTGAGAAAAATCTTCACTTTTGCATCGGGCAACACAACCGTTCCTATATCTCTGCCGTCCATAATACAGTTGTTTCTTTTTGCAATATCCCTCTGTAAATCAAAGAGAAATGCTCTGACCTCCGGCACAGCCGAAACATCGGATGCCGCCATTGATGCGGGCGGTGTTCTGATTTCTTCCGAAACATTTTCTCCGTTAAGAAGAACCTTCTGTTCACCGTCTTCAAAAACGAGGTCAACGCTGATGTCGCCGAGAGTTGCGGCAACGGCAGCCTTATCTCTTGTATTTATTCCTTTACGGAGTGCATTCACGCCGACCGTTCTGTAAAGCGCACCGGTATCAACATAAATGAAGCCGACCTCTTTTGCGGCTATTCTTGAAATTGTGCTTTTACCTGCCCCTGCAGGGCCGTCGACAGCAACATTAATAACATTATTATTCATAATCAACACCACGTTCGTTTTTTATTTCTTCGGCAACGCTCAGACCTGCAAGTCTGCCTGTTGAAAATGCAATCTGCAGATTGAAGCCGCCCGTATAGGCATCAACGTCAATAACCTCTCCCGCAAAATACAGTCCGCCGATAAGCTTGGATTCCATTGTTTTGGGATTTATCTGTGAAATATCAACGCCGCCCGAAGTGATAATAGCCTCGGCTACGGGACGGAATCCCGTAACGGTCACGCACATACCTTTGAGAAGCTGAACAAGTGCGGCACGCTGTTCCTTGGTTATCTGATTAACCTTTGTTGAAAGCGGAATTTTGCTGAGCTTTACTATCACGGGAACAAGCTTTTTCGGAAGCAATGAATTGAGCGCATTGATAAAATTCTTGTTTGTGTTTTCTGAAAAATCACGCAGAATTCTTGCATCAAGCTGTTCCGGTGTAAGTGCAGGTTTCAGATCAATGTAAATTTTATATTTGCCGCTTTTCATATTGCGCATATGCGCCGATGCACTGAGTATCATCGGCCCCGATACACCGAAATGAGTAAAAAGCATTTCACCGAAGTCTGTATACACGGTTTTACCGTTTTCGGTATCAACAACCTTTATAGCCGTGTTGCGGAGCGAAAGACCCATAAGCTCACTGCAGAAACCCTCGTGGATTTCAAGCGGTACAAGCGACGGAACAAGGTCTGTTATCTTGTGACCCGCCTGCTTTGCAAGCTCATATCCGTCACCCGTCGAACCCGTGCCGGGATAAGAAAGACCGCCGGTTGCAACAATTATTTTATCAGCAAAAATCTCCTCGCCCGATTCGGTTCTTACTCCGATGACCTTTTCTCCGTCGTGCAAAAGCTCAACCGCCCTTCCGTGCATGAATCTTGCACGGCGTCTGGCATATGCAGTCAGAGAATCAACTATATCAACGGCATTATCCGATACAGGAAACACTCTGTTACCTCTTTCGGTTTTGAGTTCAACACCGTTACCTTCAAAAAATTCGATAACATCCGAAGGCATATATCTCGAAAATGCTCCGTAAAGAAATCTGCCGTTTCTCGGAACATTGGAAATAAGCTCTTGAAGGGAAGCGCAGTTATTGGTAACGTTGCATCTGCCCTTGCCCGTTATCATCAGCTTTCTTGCGGGACGCTCGTTTCTTTCGAGAACAATGGTTTCAACACCTTCGTGGGCGACTGTACCCGCCGCCATAAGACCTGCGGCACCTCCGCCGATTACAAGAAGAGCGGTTTTCATCAGTTACCCTCCCCGCCCGTACGGTAAACATGGTATTCATCCCATATTTTTTCAAGCTCACGGAAATCATTATAAACGTCGTCCTGCTTCTTTCTTGCTGCTGCCGCAACAAGAGCATTTATAAGGCTGAGCGGTGCAACAAGTGAGTCAACAAACGAAACCATACTGCTCTTTGCAACAAGAAGATGAGTAGCAAGCTGAGCAATCGGTGACATCTCACCGTCGGTAATTGAAATTATTGTTGCTCCCCTGTCCTTTGCAAAATTGAGTGCCTTCACGGTCTGGGTTGAATATCTGGGGAAACTTATCGCAATGCAGACATCATCCTCTCCTATGTGGAACATCTGCTCAAAAATTTCGCTTGTTGCCGATGTGTCAACAAGAACAACGTTTTCGTAAAGGAATCTGAAATAAAATGCCGCAAAACTTGCAAGCGCCGCAGAGCTTCGCACTCCGAGAATATATATTTTTTTTGCATTATTGATTGCATCCGCGCTCTTTTCGAATGCATCGCGTGAAATTCCGTCTCTCGTTGCCTTTATCAATTCGATATCTGCGGCGAACGCATTGTCAAGCATATCATCGCCTTCAAAACGGCTTGCGGCAACATCCATTCGCTGAACACTCGTCAGATGGCTCTTGACCATTTCCTGCAGATATTTCTGAAGCTCGGGATAACCGTCGAAGCCTATGTTCGAAGCGAAACGCACTACCGTCGATTCGCTGACGCCTACCGCTTTCCCGAGGCTTGCGGCAGTCATAAACGAGGCTTTTTCGTAATTATTGATGATATAATCCGCAATTTTTTTGTGCCCTTTCGAAAGACTTTTATAAACATCTTCTATTTTATGATTGAAATTTTCAGCCATATCAATACCTCATTTCATACAGAAATTATTTTACACCAACAAACCGAAAAATGCAAGTTAATTTTAAATTTCTGCAAGATTTCTTTCATTTTTATTCATTGACTGTTATTAGTCAATGGTGTATAATTATAAAAAAATTCCTTATAAAGGAGATTATGGATATGTCAGCATCAACCGTTTTATGGTATAATGCCCCCGCAAAAGCCTGGACTCAGAGTCTCCCCATCGGCAACGGTACTCTCGGCGGCATGATTTACGGCGGAACCTCAAAAGAAACAGTCTGCCTCAATCACGATGAGCTTTGGACAGGTATGCCCAAAAACACAGTCCGAGACGGCGCACCCGAAGCTTTCAGAAAAGCCCGTGATCTTGCACTCAGCGGCAGACTCAATGAAGCACAGACCGAGCTTGAAGAAAACTTTCAGAGCGTATGGAGTCAGGCATATATGCCTCTCGGCAACATCGAAATGGAGTTTGCTCTCAAAGGCAGAGTAAAGGATTACAAAAGAACTCTCAACCTTGAAAATGCACTTTCAACAGTTGAATTCACCTGCTCGGGCGTAAAATATAAGAGAGAATATCTTGCATCCTTCCCTGCCAAGGCAATCGCCGCAAAACTTACCGCTGAAGGCGGCAAAATGAGTTTTTCAATCGGTCTCACATCAAAGCTCCGCAGCAACAGCTTTGTAAACGGTGATACTGTTATTCTTGAAGGCGAATGCCCCGGCGAAAACAACAAAGGCAACGATTCCTGCAATCAGGTTTATTTTGATGAACCCGAAAAGAAGGGTATCCATTTCAGAGCTGCTGTAAAAGTCATTACCGACGGTACAACCAAGCTCACAGAAAACCGCCTTAATATTTCCGATGCAACAGAGGCCGGTCTTTTCTTCACCGCAGAAACAAGCTTCAACGGCTTTGACAAGCAGCCGTATGTTGAAGGAAAAGAATACATTGAACCTTGTATGAACAGAATTGCCGCACTCAACGATTACGATTCCGTTAAGAAAGCTCATCTTGATGATTATAAGAGCATCTACGGCAGAGTCAATCTTGACCTCGGCGAAGGAAGAGAAGATATCCCCACAGACAAGCGTCTTAATGTATTCAAGAGAAACAAAGAAGACATTGCACTCATCACACTTGTTTATAACTTCGGCAGATACCTTGCGATTTCATCTTCAAGAGAAGGCTCTCAGCCGTCAAATCTTCAGGGTATCTGGAACGACAGAATCATTCCTCCCTGGCATTCAAATTATACTGTAAACATCAACACCGAAATGAACTACTGGCCCGTTCTTATGTGCCGTATGCCCGAAGTCAATCTTCCTCTCATTAAAATGGTCGAAGAACTCAGCATCAGCGGTGAAAAATCAGCAAAGGGTCAGTACGGTGCAAAAGGCTGGACATCGCATCACAACGTTGACATCTGGAGACTCGCAACACCCGTTGCAGGCAATGCTCAGTGGGCATCGTGGCACGGTTCATCAGGCTGGTTCTGCGAGCATCTTTTTGAACACTACGAATACACAAATGACAAGGATTATCTTGCAAACACCGCATACCCCATTATGAAAAAAGCGGCTGAATTCTACCTTGACATCATGGTTGAACACGAAGGTAAGCTCGTCCTCTCTCCCGGCACATCTCCCGAAAACTCATTCTGGTATGAAAACGAAAAATGCAGCGTTGCAAGATACAGCACAATGTCAATGTCAATTGCAAGAGAACTTTTTGAAAATTGCATAAAGAGCTGTGACATTCTCGGCATCGACGCCGAATTTGCCGCAACACTCAAAGACACAATTTCAAATATGGCTGACTTCAAGCTCGGCAGCGACGGTCAGCTTCTTGAATTTGACGGCGACTATCCCGAAACCGAAATTCACCACAGACACGTTTCGCATCTTTATGCTCTCCACCCCGCACATCTTATCACGGTTGACGGCACTCCCGAGCTTGCAAAAGCCTGCCGCAAAACTCTTGAACGCAGAGGCGATAACGGCACAGGCTGGAGCCTCGGCTGGAAAATCAACTTCTGGGCAAGACTCTTCGACGGCGACCACGCTCTCAAGCTTATCGAAATGCAGCTTCGCCCCGTAAAGAGCGTTGGTATCAACTACACCAAAGGCGGCGGAACATACGAAAACCTTTTCGATGCTCATCCCCCGTTCCAGATTGACGGTAACTTCGGTTTTGTCAGCGGTATAACCGAAATGCTTATGCAGAGCCGCGACAACAGAATCTACATTCTCCCCGCACTTCCCTCAAAGTGGAAAAACGGCAAGATCAGCGGTCTTTGGGCAAAAGGCGGCGTTATTGTTGACATCGAATGGAAAAACGGCAAGCTTCTCAGCTACACCCTCGAAGGCAGCGGCAAATACATCGTTATTGTTGACGGCGTTGAAAAAGAAATTGAGCTTGACGGCAAGAAGGTAACACTCAATGCCTGATAACAAATACGATCTCTATGATTTCGACAAAACAGTTTATCCGCAGGACAGCGAAACGGTTTTTCTGTTTTACTGCATTATTCACAGACCCTATCTTATATTTATCACACCCTGGCTTTTGCTGAATCTTATTCTGTTTTTCCTCGGGTTCGGCGATAAATATAAAGGCAGATGCTTCTCTTTTCTACGTTTTATCGACGGAGAAAAGATGGCTGAAAAATTCTGGGAGAACCAGCAGAAAAACATCTATCCGATATTCAATCCCGAAACCAGAGAAAGACCGATTGTTGTCTGCTCCGCATCACCCGAATTTTTTCTCAGACCCATCTGTGAAAAATATAAGGTGGACGTTATGATTGCAACAAGAATGAATCCGAAAACCGGTGAGATCGACGGTTTCAATTGCAAGGATAAACAAAAGCCCCTGCGACTTGCAGAGGCTTTACCAGATGCAGAATTCATCAATGTTTATTCGGATTCGATCAAGAATGATATTCATATTTTCGAGCTTGGCAAGCGTTGCTTTCATGCAAAAAAAGGAACACTTACCGAAATGAGCATTGAGGAATTACGCAAAAGAGCAAAAAATTAAACTTCAATTATCACAGGATCTGCACCGAGAGAAGGCAACAGCTTCTCGGTCAGGTCCTTTGTTTTTATCTTGAGCGTTGCACTGTTGTCACTCGGATGACAGCAAACATATTCTTCATTGAGAACGCTTGTGTCAATGGCAAGTTTTACGGTTTTTTTCTTGTCAAAAATCAGACTTGTGACACTCAATGAACCGGGTTCTGTATCAAGCATCTCACGCATTTTTTCCGCCGAAGCAAACGACAGACGCGATGTACCCAGTTTTTTTGAGACATCTTTTGTCACAAACTTCTTTTCGCCTGCCATCATCAACAGATAATACACACTGCCCGTTGTTGTGGTCAGCATAAGATTTTTGCATATACTGCCGTTAATCATTTCTTCTATTTTTTTGCATTCTTCAATTGTGAATGCAGGGTCGTGGCGGAATATATCATAATCGACTCCGGCATTTTTAAGATAGTTGCAGACATTTTCAATATTATTCATCGTTTTTTACCTTTCGTGAAAAAAGGATGCCTCGCAAAAGGCATCCTCAAAATTTGACGTTATCAGATAAGACTTGCACCTGTTTCAAATAATAACAGTATTGAAATTCTTTTAATGAAAAATTTCTGAAAATTGTTGGTTGAATTATATGTTGTTTATCCTGCATTGTCAATGCGGTTTTATCTGACAGCATAAAAAGCAGAGCCGAAATCATCTTCGTTTATCTTAATTGATTTCCACGGGCCGCTGCTGCAATCCTCGTGGATGAGAACACGGTTTTCATAGGTATGAATCGAAATATAGTTAGATTTCGCTTTCTCCAACACCCAGTTATCAGACACTTCAATTTTTTTCTGCCCGAAAAGGCTTTCGTCAAGAGAAAATTCTCCGCCGTTAAGCTCACCGTAGCAAAAGCTGACGATTCTGTCATCTTTATCGAAGCCGATCACGCATCTGCCCGTCTTGCTCTGAATAAGATAGTTTCCGTCTGTGTCTTTCATAAACTCGAGGAATTCTTCTGTTCTTTCTCCGCCCGAATCCTCAACAGAATAAACATATCTGAAACTGTCGTGCTTTTTATTATATTCCACACGGTATTCCTTAACCTCAGGCTCAGACACAAGTTGCAAAGAAAAATCCGACTTGCCGTCTGAAGTATAAACAATTTCCGTTCCGCTCGGAATACTCGGAAATGCGGTTTTTGCAATTTCTTCGGTGAATTCGGAGTCAAACAAACGAGTCAGATCAAATTCCTTTTGAATGAACGGATCGAATCCCGTTAAAACAAAATCCTTTTCAAGGAAATACTCGTTTTCCGCATTGGCTTTCACCGCATCGTTGTGGGCATTTTCAAGAATAACAACCTTGGATTTCATTGCGGAAACAACCGCCTCAAACCTGCTTCTGCACCCTTGAAAATCTCGGTCCGTATTAGTAATATCAAGCATATCCGCCGTTTTCATATCGGATAAACCGGAATCGGATGAACAAGAACAGAAAATTAAAACAATCGCAACAGCAAGTGCAATAATTCTTTTCATCTTACTTTTCACTCAGAAGCTTTGCAAGCTCATCCATAAATGTGTTGATATCCTTGATCTGACGGTAAACCGATGCAAAACGAACATAAGCAACCTCGTCAAGATCTTTGAGCTTGTCCATTGCAAGCTCACCGATATAAACCGACGTAACCTCTCTGTCAAAAGAATTCTGAAGGGTTGCTTCAATTTCGTTTACCGCTGTTTCGAGTTTCTCAAGAGAAACAGGACGCTTTTCGCAAGCTCTGAGCATACCGTTGAAAAGCTTGCTGCGGTCAAAAACTTCTCTTGATTTGTCTTTTTTAACAACGATAACAGGTACACTTTCGATTATTTCATATGTAGTGAAACGCTTCTGGCAGCTTATGCACTCTCTGCGACGGCGTATACGCTCACCCTCATCGGTAGGTCTTGAATCAATAACCTTGCTTTCTTCGCAACCGCAAAACGGACATTTCATAGCTTTAATCTCCTTTTTACACTATATAATGTGTTTAATATTATAAGTATAACACAAATTCGCCATTTTTCAAGTAAAATTTATAATCCGCACAAATATTCAAAGGATTCCGTAAGCTCGTCAATACTTCCAAAACCGTCTCTGTAAAGTTCAACAATATAGTCTCCGCAATAATCAACAGAATCCATCACCGAAAACAGTTTTGTAAAATCAAAATCGCCTTTCCCGGGCGGCAAACAGTCACTATGCTCGTTATGGTCGCTGATGTGAATACGGATTATATCGTTTTTGAATCTTTCCGCAAACTCAATCGGGTCATTCCCCGACCTGACCGCCTGCTTCACGTCAAAGACAAGTTTAAAATTATCTCCAAGTGCTTTTTTCATATTTTCAAGAAATTCCGGTCGGGCACTGAAATGGCCGTTAACATTTTCCTGAGCAACCCTGACTCCGAATTCTTTGCCCATTTCAACAAGACCCGAAAAACGCTCAAAATACTTTTCGTGCGGAAGCTTTCCGATATGCCGCATACCGTGGATTATCGAAATATCCGCACCGAGCATCGCTGTAACCTCAAAACATCTTTTATAAAAATCAACAACATCAAGATATCGTCTTTCATATTCGCCGAAAAGCATAAAGGTTTCAGAAAAAGATGAAAAAGGATGCACGGCAGTTATCTTCATACCGTAGTTATTTTTTATTGAATTGAGAAGAGCGGCAAAATTATCCGTTGTTTCGCTGATGGAATTCAGAAAAACTTCACAGGTTTTTATTCCTCTTTTACCGAGCATTTCAAGCGCTTCCTCGGTATTCATCGGATAAAGGCAGGATGTTGAAATTCCGTAAGACATATTTTTTATTCCTCAATTGGTATTATTTTAGATTTGAATCGGGGTGCTTTTTTATGTATAATTTTTATATAAGGAGGATGACTATGAAAAACGCTTTAAAAATACACCCCGGTGCAAAACACTTTCTTATTGCGGGCACCGTGACCGTTATACTGATTATCGTTGCTTCAACAGTCCTCTACATAGGCGCAGGAAGGCTGTTTGACTATTATCTTGCTACCGAAATCAGTGAAAAACTTCTTGCCGTTTCCAGACCCGTTTCGGTTACGGTCTGTGCAGGGTCGGTAGGAATAGAATATTTCCTTAAAAGAAAACACTCTGAATAGAATTATACCACAGCATATTTCTTATTTCAACCGTGCAAAAAAGGTCGGGAAAAATTAACTTTTTTCTCGACTTTTTTACTTTTATATGATAACATAAATATAATTATAAAAAATCCTTTTTACGGGAGGAAATAATTATGCTCAGAGTTGCCATGCTGTCAAAATGGCATGTTCACGCCACAGGCTATGCAAGAGAATTTCTTGCAACCGACAAGGCAGAAATCACTGCTGTCTGGGACGAAAATCCCGACAGAGGCGCAGAATGGGCAAAGGAACTTGGCTGCGATTTCGAAGCAAGCCTTGATGCTGTTCTTGCCAGAGATGATGTTGATGCTGTCTGCTGCTGCACCCCCACAACAATGCACACCGATGTTCTGATTCGTGCCGCAAAGGCCGGTAAGCATATATTTACCGAAAAAACTCTTGCCTGCACCGTTGCGGAATGCAAGGAAATCGCGAAGGCAATCGAAGAAAACAAAGTTACTTTTGTCATTTCTTTCCCCGATAAATCCTGGCCTATCGTCAAATTTGCAAAGGAACATATCGAAAACGGAGATTTCGGCAAGGTCACAAATATCAGAATCCGCAATGCCCACAACGGAGTAAGCGGTAACTGGCTTCCCGATTATTGGTTTATCAAGGAAGACTGTGCAGGCGGTGCTATGATGGATCTCGGCTGCCACGCAATGTATCTTCTCAACCATTTTTTAGGAAAACCCAAAAAGATAACCGGCATTGCGAACTCGCTTTTCGGCACACCCGTTGATGAAAATGCAATTTCAATCATCGAATTTGAAAACGGTGCAATCGGTGTCTCGGAAACATCTTTCCTTGCTTTCTCATCACCCTTCACAATTGAAATTCACGGCACGGAAGGAATTCTTCTCTGGCAGAACGGAGATATTAAATACAAAACAATGGAAACAGCAAAGCTCAACAAAGGTTTCATCTCTCCCGACAATCTTCCGAAAGAGGATGCAAAACCCATTGTTCAGTTTGTTGACGCTTGCCTTAACGGCACGGGTTCACCCGAAGGTCTCGGCGTAAACGACGCAATCGAGCTTGCAGTTCTTCTTGAAAACTCTTACATATCATACGAAAACGGAACTACCGTTGAAATAAAGGAGTAAAAGAAAATGAAAACCGAACTTCATTATTACGATATATTCCCGAAAGTTTTCCCTGCAGGAAAAGAAGTTACCGTTACAATCAAGCCGCTCGGTGCACACGCGGAATTTGAAAATCCCGAAGGCATTGTTCTCAAAATCTTCGGTCTTGATGACGGTAATCCCAGAGACTATCCCCACAGAAAAAACGGTCAGCCTGTTGACTTCGAATTTGACGGATGCATTAAATTCAAATACACTTTTCCCCGAGAACAGCAGTATTACATCCGTATTTTCGATAAAGAAACCGACAAAAGACTTCTTCAGCTGAGCGTTTATGCACTCGATGAAGACCTTTGCGGCAGATACCCTCTCATCGGCGACCTTCATATGCACACTTGTCGTTCGGACGGCAAGCAGGCTCCCGCAATCGTCAGCGCAAACTACAGAAAGCACGGCTACGATTTCTTTGCAATCACCGACCATAACCGCTACTATCCCTCGCTCGAAGCGATTGAAACATACAAGGATGTTCCCATCGAATTCAATATTATTCCCGGTGAAGAGGTTCATCTTCCCGACCTTCCGCCCGACCATATCAATGACGTTCACATCGTCAACTTCGGCGGAAAATACTCTGTAAATGCAATCCTCAAGGATGAACACACAGAAGAATTCGACAACGATATTGACAAGCGCCGTTTCGAAGGCTTTCCCGCTCCCGAGCAGCTTGACGAAGACGGTTACAGAGCAGAAGTTGATGCTCTTGCCGCGACTCTTGACATTCCCGAAGGAATAGAGCCTTTCACGTACGCAAGCTGTGTATGGGTATTCAACCACATCAAAAAAGCAGGAGGTCTCGGCATCTTCTGCCATCCTTACTGGCTTTCGAACGTTCATCAGGTTCCCGAAAACCTCACAGACTATATGCTCAAGACGCATCCGTTCGATGCATTCGAAGTTCTCGGCGGCGAAAACTACT
>JAZNFD010000347.1:0-2827 GCA_045588975.1 Acutalibacteraceae bacterium
CATTTTAAGTTACCATGGAGAAGTACTCAAGTTGGTGACGAGGCGCCCCTGCTAAGGGCGTAGGTCGGGTAACCGGCGCGGGAGTTCGAGTCTCCCCTTCTCCGCCAGATAAAACCAATGCTTTTGCATTGGTTTTTTTCTTTTTATCAAAGAACGGGTGTCATACAGACACCCGTTCTTAATTATACCACAAACAATACGCTGTCATTGAACGCAACCGAAATAACCTCGGATGAATTTATAAGCCTCGGAAATTTGCCTTCAAACCTGATTAAATTTTCATTTTTTGAAACTGAACCGATGCTCGCATCATCTTCAGATCGGGGCGGCAGTCTCAGATTGAAATCCTCTGATGTTCCGTCGGCGTAATTCAGAGTCATTGTTTCAAAAACCAATTCGTGGTCTGCAATAGAATTAATGATTTGTGCGCCGTCCGTTACTTTTAGTTCAAACTCAAACCCGAGATTGCTTATCCATGCATCCTTTCCTTTTGCAAAAACGCCTTCGGAGCTTGCAATGTTTTTTGTTTTTGAAAGGTTGACAACCGTATTCGGATAGTCAATCCTTATTTTACCCTTGAAATCGCCCTCAATAACTGTTTTCTTGTCATCGCCGAAGCCGACAACAATATCCCCGAGTTCAAGATTAAGGATTCCGCCGATTATATTGATCGTTTCCGAATTGAAAAACACATCAATCAGCACAGTTTTTTCGTCAACAAAGGTTGAGGATGAACCTATCGAATAACCGTTAAGATTAAGAGGCATCGTTTCAACACCCCATTCACCAATAAAGTAGGTTTCATCGGGGTCAAAGCTGAAATCTCCGTTTGATTTAAGTTCAAACACCGTAAACATACGGCTTCTATCACCTGCAATGCCTGTGCAGACGAGTGAGAATTCATCTGACGGACTTTCAAAAACAATGTTTTTGGAAGAATAGATGCTGCTCAGATTCTCTTGTGAATCGGAGAATAACATTGAGCCGAAATATTCGGGTGCCTGCGAATAAGCAAAGCCAGTTGTTGAACATATAATAATTGCAACAGCCGCCGCAATTGCTACAACAGCTTTATAATTTATTTTTCTTTTTGGTTTTTCAATGCTCAGAAAAAGGTTTTCTTTCCACTCGTCGGGGGTCTTTACGTTGAATTTATTCATTTCTCAGCACTCCTTTCAACATTTCCCTTCCTCGTTTGAGGCGGGATTTGACAGTGTTTTCTTTTGCCGAGAGTATGGATGAAATTTCACGGATATCATAACCCTCAAAATAATAAAGATATATCACACTCGAATATTTTTCGGGCAAATCTTTAACCGCAATAATTACCTCTTTGTCAAAATCCTCCGTGTATTCAACGGTCAACGTATCAATGTCGAAATGTGAACGATAAAAAAGCTTGCGTTTTATGTCACGGCACTCGTTGAGTGTAACCGTCACAAGCCATTTATGAAGCTCGGTTTCGGGCTTATCCCACATCTTCGGAGATTTCCACAGCTTCATAAAAACATTCTGCCACACATCCTCTGCGTCGGCACGGTCTGTAAGATTCATATAGCAGACACGGGTAACCGCATCCGAATGGATATTGACGAGGTTTTCAAACAATGCATTGTCGGACTGAGCCATTTAATCATCCCCTCTCAACCGTAAGAACGTACGGAAGTGCCGAAAAGTTGCATTGAACACAAAAAATTAAGCCGATACAATTGCATCGGCTTCTTTTATGTTATTCATGAATACAGAAAGGCACAACCACTTTTGTTGCGGATACATCTGCATTTTTTATGTTTTTACTGACTGTAATACAAATTGTTGCATGAGAGATCATCGTCGCCCCTACACACCCGTCATTGACTAATTTGTATTTTACTTCTGCCGTATCTGCTTTTTCTGCAACGCTGCTAACAAACACCTTATAGCTTGTGCTTGGGAGTACAACAGGAATACAAACCAAATTAAAATTTTCAAAAAAATCTCCGCTAAATTCACCGGTTTCTGCTTCGTCGAATACACTTTCCACGGTTTCAAGATCTGAAACAACGGTCGTCTCTTCAAAATATTTCTGAGAAATAAATTCACTGCCCAGAACCGTTGTGTTTTCAACGGGGTCAATATATATTCTGTTTCCGAATGCAACAGGAAAAGTAGCCGAAAGTGTGATTATCACCGACATTACCGAAGAAAAAACTTTCAATAAAATTGCTGACATTTTAATCCCTCCGTTTGATTTTATTTATTATTTCACAAAAAGAAATCTATAACAACAAATTTCTTTAAAATTATAATAGCATAAAAAAGTGTCCTTGTCAACACTAACAAATAAAGGTTTAGTTATTAGTGTCTGTATTTTTTTAGTTATTGCTATCAGAATATAGAAGAGGTGAAAGTTATGAGTGTTGATTTCCAGTTAATAGGACAAAGAATCAAAGCAACAAGAAAACAATCTGGCAAAACACAGGAATGGCTCGCGGAACAAATCGATGTATCGGTCGGCTATATCAGCCAGATTGAAAGGGGAATAACAAAAATCAGCCTTGAAACCCTTGGTGAAATCAGCTCCGTTCTCGACGGTGATATGGCATATCTTGTTTCGGGTACAGCCAAAGCTCAAAACACATATCTTGAAAATGAAATTTCAGAAAACTTTTCATTGCTCTCTGAACGAGACAAAAAAATAATTGTCAACCTTATTAAATCGATGGTTGAAAATCACAAACCACCGGTTGAACCGGTGGTTTGACTAACCCCTAAAAGGGGTTGATGCAGGCTTAGCCCCTGGAAGGGGCGTTGAAGGTTTAGCAGCGCATTACAATCACTGGCAGCC
>JAZNFD010000348.1:0-2029 GCA_045588975.1 Acutalibacteraceae bacterium
AGTTATCAGCCTCAAGTTTGAAAACGGTGCAGTCGGCGTTATCGACAACAGCAGACGTGCGGCATACGGCTATGACCAGAGAATTGAAGTTTTCGGCAGCAAGGGTGCAGCCGTTGCGTCGAACGATACTCCCACAAACGTTGTATTTATGGGTGAAGACGGCGTGGTTGCCGACAAGCCTCTCTATTTCTTCCTTGAAAGATATATGCAGTCATTCAGAGATGAAATGCTTCAGTTTGTTGAAGCTGTCATCGAAGACAAGGCTACTCCCACCACAGGTGAAGACGGTCTTAACTCAATTCTTGTTGCTCTTGCCGCAAAGAAATCCGTTGCGGAAGGCAGACCTGTCAAGCTTTCTGAAATGATGTAAAAAATACAAAGCTCCGGTTTTTCCGGAGCTTTAATATGTACGGAGGAAATTAGTATGCTTATTAAAATATTGCTTGCAATAGCCGGATTTGTCGGCTTCATGCTTGTTTTAAATCTCTTTCTGATTCTTGTCGGATTAATCGGCTCGGTTACTCCCATCAAAGAAAAGCCTTATAAAGGTCCGAAAAATCCGCTGATCAAAACCGACGGAAAAGCGGTTGTTGCCGCCCACCGTTCGGGTGCTATGATTGCCCCCGAAAACACGCTTATGGCTTTTCAGGCTTGTGCGGAGAGCAAGGAATTCGAAGTTGAGCTTTTTGAATTTGATTTGAGAAGAACAAAAGACGGCAAACTCATTGTTGTTCACGACAAGACTCTCGACAGAACAACCAACGCCTGCGAGCATTTCGGAGAAACCGAAGTTTATGTAGAAAACAAAACTTATGATGAAATCCGTCAGCTCAATCTCGGCGAAAATTATCAGGATAAAGACGGTAATTATCCCTACCGCGGACTCCGCGGCGATGATATCCCCGACAATCTGCGTGCGGTTGATGTTGAAGAAATCTTCGATTATCTTGAAAGCAAGAAGAAATTCCTTTACAGCATCGACATCAAGAACGGCGGTGAGCTCGGCAAAATTGCTGCTGACGAGTTCCACGAGATTCTTAAAAAGCGCGGTATGCTCGATCAGGTTATTCAAGCAACATTCCATTATGAAATCTCAAAATATGTCGACAAAACACACCCCGATTTAATCCGCGGCGCTTGCAGACTTGAGTTCTTCCTTATGTATATTGCCGCTTCATTCAATCTGCCCCTCAAAAAGGAATGGATTAAATTCAACGTACTTCAGGTTCCCGCAAATCAATATGTGATTGTCAGACCTGCATCGAAAAGATTTGTGACATACGCCCACAACCTCGGTATCGCTGTTCAGTATTGGACGATTAACGATGCGGCAGAAATAAGACGCATCAACGATATCGGTGCAGACTGCATTATGTCTGACCTTCCCGACCTTTGCTACAAGGTAATCAAGGGTAAATAATATCGCTTTGCTTTAATGTCAGCCGTGCATCGGATTCGGTTGCAAGCTTCTTGTTTTCAATGCTCGCAAAAATCCCTTCGTCAGACACAATGCATGAATAATCATACCATTGAGTTGAGTGGTAATTCCATTTGTTCTTAAAAAGATCCGGAATTATTTCATCGGGATTTTCGTTCGGCGCATAGACATCAAGCACATTTTTAAATAAATATTCAAACGGCTCTGCCTTGCTCGTGTTATTGCCTGCAAGGCAGATTTTTTTTATGTTGCCGAAGCTGTCGGTCTGCAGTTCGCAGGCATATTTTTCACCGTTTTTATCGCAGAAAAAAATAATATATCTGCCGTTATCATCAAATGATTCTTCTATAGAAAATTCATTGCCCGATGTATCCGTAAAGCGCTGTATGAATAACATCGGATTCATCTTTTCCTGAACCGTGCAGGAACAGAAAAGAAAAATCATACACAAAAGCATAACACTGATTTTAATTTTCGCTTTCATTATTTCACCGTCAATATCTGATTTTCTTTTTTATGTTCACGGCAGACACTCCGCCCAATGATGCGGCAATGACCGACGCGGCAATCAGAATGAAAATTCCGTTACCC
>JAZNFD010000349.1:0-2355 GCA_045588975.1 Acutalibacteraceae bacterium
AAGAAAGAAAAATAAGAATCAGAAGAGCTTCTCTTTACGCAAACGATATCGGTACATATACATCCACTCCCAAGACGGTCGGTTCAAGAAGAACAGTTGTTGTTTCAGATGACGTTATTGATTTGCTGAAAAGATACAAAGCCGAACAGGATGAATATAAGAAACTGCTCGGCGATGCGTGGATTGACAATGACCGACTTTTCACTCAATGGAACGGTGCTCCGATGGGCACAAGCACTCCGCTTAATTGGTACAGAGAGTTCTGCAAGAAGAACAATATAAGATATCTTTGCACTCACTGTTGCAGACATTTCAACATCTCGCTGATGATAAAAAATCATGTCGACGTTGTTTCAGTTTCGGCAGCGGCAGGTCATAAGGATATTACAACAACTCTTAATATCTATGCCGAAGAATTTGAAGAGGCAAACGCAGCAAGTGTAGAAACAGTTTCAAGCTGCATTTCAATTCCTTCCGTAACCAAAACAACAGAGGAATAATGAGAATGGGCATTGCACAAGCTCGTGCAATGTCCTCTTTTCAAGCGTCAAAACCGCATAAAACAAGCGAAAACTCATTTGGATGAATGGAATGAAGTTGACAGTAAAATCCGCCCGTGTTATGATAAATTTAATTCAGATAAATAAAAGCTTTAAAATTCAGAGGTATTGTTATGAAATATAATCTTGTTGTTGCAGGCGGAGGACTCAGCGGCGTTGCGGCGGCAGTCAGCGCCGCACGTGAAGGTTTGACTGTTTTGCTTGTTGAAAAATCAGGCTGTCTCGGAGGCGCAATCTCCAACAACCTTGTTTACCCCTTTATGCCTTATTGGACGAAGCAAAAAGACGGTAGCGATATCTGCAAAAAATATCTCTCTCAAGGAATTTTCAAGGAAATGAAAGTGCGTCACGACAGATATGTTGATGATTGCAAAGATCACGAATTCAATTCTGAATATTTAAAAATAGTTCTTGATGATATGACAGCCGAAGCGGGTGTTGACGTTCTTTTTCACGCTGTTGTATATGATGTAAAAACCAATAACAGAAAAATATCATCTGTTGAAATCACTGCGAAAGCACAAAAAATAACGGTTGAAGCAGATTTCTTTATTGATGCAACCGGTGACGGAGATTTGTTTTATCTTGCAGGTTGTGATTATCAGTTGGGCCGCGAAAGCGACAGCCTTTGTCAGCCGATGACAACCTGTTTCAGAATGAGCGGAGTTGACCTTGACCTTTTTACCGAAGAAAGACCCCGTCTGCAAGAGCTTTACAAAGAAAAACAGGCAAAGGGCGAAATAACAAATCCAAGAGAGAACATTCTTGTTTTCTTCGGTGTGGGTGAAGATGTTCTGCATTTCAACTCAACCCGTGTTGTAATGCTTGACCCGACAAATCCGTTCGATGTAAGCAAGGCGGAAGTTATTGCAAGAAAACAAATTCACGAGCTTATCGGATTTTTGAAAGAAAATTCAGCCGCATTCAATGAAAGTGCTTTGATTTCCGTTGCAGTCAACATCGGTGTCAGAGAGAGCAGAAAGCTTAAAGGCGTTCACATCCTCTCAGGCGATGAACTCATAAACTGCACACGCTTCGAGGATTCAATTGCACTCGGAAATTACGATATAGATATTCACAGTCCTACGGGAACAGGCACAAGCCACAGATATTTCGGTGACGGAGAATATTATACTATTCCTTACCGCTCGCTTTTGCCGAAAGAATATGATAATCTTCTTGTTGCCGGTCGTTGCATTTCTGCAACACACGAGGCTCAGGCATCGGTCAGAATAATGCCGATTTGCTGTTGCTTGGGTGAAGCTGCAGGCACGGCAGTTGCCATAGCGCATAACACAAATAAAAATGTGCATACAGTTGATACAAAAGCATTGCAAAAAAAGCTCACGGAAAACGGTGCAATGTTGTAATTACTGCACAGGTTAAGCGCATCAGACAAATAAGAATTTATCAGACAAAACCCGATCAGTATCCACACAAAGGCAACGGTATTTTTGCTGTTGCCTTTTTATTTATCAAAGTGGTATAATAGACTCAGAAAGTTGGTGAGCATAAAGTGAACGGAATAATATTTAACATCCAGAATTTTTGCATACACGATGGCGACGGTATTCGCACCTGTGTTTTCCTGAAGGGCTGTCCCCTCAGGTGTATCTGGTGCCACAATCCCGAAAGCCTTGAAAAAACACCCACACTTTCCTTTAATAAACAGAAATGCTCATCATGTGGCAGATGCCTTGCAGGTTGTTCCGCACGCACAACAGAAAACGGCATACTGAAGATTAACCGTGAAGAGTGTATGAAGTGCGGCAAGTGTACCGAAATCTGCCTGAAC
>JAZNFD010000350.1:0-10959 GCA_045588975.1 Acutalibacteraceae bacterium
TTTTTATAATCCTTGTTATCCTGGTAAGCTCCTTGAATAGACTTTTTTTAACAATTTTATTCTTATGCTGTCTCAGGGTCTGCAATTTGAATCTGACCAGAGTCAGCAACAATTGCTCCTGGAAGAGAGGAAGCATTTTCATGTGGCAGCTCCATTCTAGAACTTTTTTATTCAACCGTCCGAAAAAAGTTTTCGGCATATTCTTGACACTGAACTCAGTGATAACCGGAGTAATCGCGACCGTACCGTTTCCGTTTCTTAAAAATTTAATGGTATCTTCGTATTTGTTTTGTAGTTTTAGGCAAAGCGCCCTCATGTCTTCATCCGCTTTTGTGGTAAACATATTTAATTCGCACCTTACGGGAACAAAAAGCACTAATTTATCTTCCGGGAGAAACTGGGATAATAAAAACTTAAGGGAGTTGTCTTCGATGTTAGTTTCATCATTCAAAACATTCATGACCGAAGGTGAATCAACCGCAACCAAAACAGCGGATGAAAGGCAGATGATTCTTTCTTTTGTTGTTACAGACAACTCATCTTTCAGCTCAATAAACCTCAGAAGGAGTTCATTTTTTTTGTCCCATTTGTAACTCAATCCCAGCGTGGTTATTTTGCCGAACCCGGCTTCTCTGTTGTTTTCCACTTTCCTTAACCTGATATTCGAACCCTTTGAAAAATCACATTCCGAAAGCCTTTCGATAAGGCCTGATTCTTCGCCGCCGATAACCGCAATCGTAAGAAGCTTGTCATCTTCTATTTCCGTCAGGTTTCCTTTGTGGTCCGTGTATTTATTAAGTAATTGAACCTTTATCCATGTGTCGAGTACATCGGGATTTATTTCTGTCATTTGTCAAACACCTTCTATCCGATTGTTTTACTTATTATCGTCAAAAAGACCGTCCTCATCGGAATAAATTTTGTAACCGTCTGCAAGTCTGTTTCCGACAATTCCGCTGACCGTGTTTCTGTTCTTTAACTTTTTGTAATTCTCGTCAGAAAGAGTTCTTGTCGAATTCAGGAGGCTTACACCAATATTATATTTACGGATAATGCTCAGAGACTGATATGATTTTGTGAAATTATCTATAAGATTTCTGAGCGCATTCATAAGATTATTAAATATTGTATTGAAAAAGTTCGCCTTTGGCGGTTTGTAGGAAACTCCCGCATCTGCATAAATGAAGCGGAAAACATACCACAAAACCTGATCGCAGAACAACGGTGCATATGTCTTACCGTGTAAGCGATTAAAAAGCTCTGTATTTCTGATAAATCTCTGAGGTTCGGTCTGTCCCTCTTTCTCCGGAGCATCATATCGGGAGAAGATTAATGTTCCCACCGTTTGCACGGGTGTGAACGCTATAACATGAGAGGGAGAACTTGCCTTGATTGATTGAATGATTTTAGAATATTTGCTTTCGATTTTATCAATCATATCTGTCGGATTGTTGCCGTTATAACAGTATTTTTCGCATTTAACAGGAATAAACGAAAAAAGCTTTCGCTCTGTTGCGGGTTTAAGATTCCGGAAAATACCTTCAAGTGAGGTTACGAGATTATAATCGTAATAGTTTTCATCGGTTTCTTTTGACTCCATAAGAGAAACAGCATCAACCGCAACAAGCATTATCTTGATTTTATCCATTATTTCTGCCAATTTCACTTTGTCTGCATCCGATATTATGGTTTCGTCATAGATTTCACCGGGCACATCAATGAACCTCAGCATTACGCAAGCCTCTGAAACGGTATCCTTCGTATCGTAAACAATAAAATCGTAAACAGAAACTGCGCTGTTTGCCTCTATTCCCGGCAGTCTCGATGCCCCGCCTTTCGCTTGATTTTCAAGACTTACTATAGCTTCTGACAGTTCTTGTGCCTTTACGGAGTCGCAGGCAAAAATCTTCAGATTGCCTGCCGCCGCCGCACTGATTGCATTCACATATACCGAAGCCATAATTGTTGTTTTGCCACAGCGTCTTCCGCCGACATATAAAATCGGTATGAATGTTTTCGGGGTAACCGTAAGTGTTTTGCCGGCTGGTGTTTTATAAGACTTGTTCTCTTTTATCTCTATAAATTTTTCAATTTGCTCGATTCGCTGGTCATTTCGCTGTACCGTTGTTTGATCCATTAAAAATATCTCCTTGTAAATTGTTTATATTTGAATCACTTTTTTTAGAAAAATCGAGGCCAATGCGTCCGAGGTCGTTTGTTGCATTAATCAGAGCAATGGTATCGTTCCACGTTCCGATTTGTATTTGAGCTGTCTTAACATCTTTCAAGTCATTCGCAAAAACAACGCTTGCCACAGCAGAATTCTGATAAAGAAGAAACCACTGATTATCATCTGCATTGAAAAGCGCGGTAAGGAATGCCCGTATTGCACTGTAAATCTGATCTTCGGGGCTTGAAATCATCAACTTTACTTCCAGTTGCTTTTTCACTTTGAAAATCTGCTGATCTATCAAAGTGTTTTTGATATTGGCATAAATATTACCGTGGCCTTCATCCTCTATACCGCTGTTCCAGAAAAGAGGTATATTTCCGTTGCCTTTCTGAGGATCAAGAAACTCTGATGTTGCGGCATTGGCTGCGGAAAGAATATTTCCGGTATTTACCCCGGCTTCGGAAATATTTTTAAAAGCACGGAATATATCACGATGATCACTCTGATTAAGATATGCATTTTTGAATTTGTCAAAAGCATCGCTGTCTGCAGAACATTTAATACCTTCGCCAAGCCCCGTTATTTCTTTCACTTTTTCAAAAAGATTGGTTTTTTCATCGACGCATACTTTGCTTGCATCGGTTTTGAAGGTTGCAAACGCATCCTCAATGTTCTTTCTGGTTGAGTTGTAGGATTTCATAATAGCCATCAAAGGCAACTTTTCTTCTTCCGCTACGTATACATGTTCTTCAAGATTATTAACCAGATGATTAAGATTTTTTATATATTTGCCCTCGGGTACTGTTATATAATTTTTCAATAAATCTCTGAAACCGCCGATAACCTTATTTGCCTTTGCTGTTGCAAGAGCATTAATTTTTCTAGTCTTTTCGGCATCCGAAATGGTGGCCGTTGTTACAGCAGAAACAAGTTTATCCCATTCCGTGTTTGCTGTGCCAACACTTTTCACGACTTCTTTTTCAAACCAGTCATCAATTTCTTCGATGTTATTATAAATATATTGAAGTGCCGGAACAATTACTCTTTCTTTAAGTTCGTCTTTTTCTCTGCAGTCCGCGCTGACAGAACCCGCGAAAAATCCGAATTCATCTTTAAGCGCATTCATATGCTCATTAATTATCTCATCCGTCGGTGCGGCTACACCATCTTCACTCCACGGATTAAAAACAGCAAAAGACCATAAGCTGGGATCTAATGTCTGCAGACCCTCTTTCATATATTCATTTGCTGTTTCTGTTCCGTTCTCTATCACCGGAACCTCTTTTCCGCGATAAATACAGTTATATGCGCCTAAAACTTCTCTATCCTGACCGCCGTTAAGAGTCGTGATAGAATATGTCGGATTTACCATGATTACGAAATCACTTTCAAAGGCTACGGTTTCAGCGGCCTTTTCTTCAACGCCCAAGGCGGTTTCTCCCAGACCGATTGTATCTATTAAGGTGATGTTTTTCACATCAGAGGCTGCAAACTTTGTGTAAATCTCAGCTTTTTTTACGGCAAGAAAATCATGGTATCGTTTTTGACCGACAGTCTGGGCAACCCTTTGCTGAATAACATCTTCGTTATCGGTTTCTTCAGTTTCTTTTTTAACAAGCTCCATAATTCTGCCATAATGGTCATAATACTCCAAAATTCTTGATTTGTACAGCAAGGGATCGTTAGCTGCGGGAATTGCATCATACAGTGCTTTGAAGCCGGATCCGTTTTCGCCGAACAGTATATTTTTAACAGCTGTAAATCCTTTTCGTGAATATGCTTCTTTATATTTTTCAAAAATTTCTTTGAGCTCATCTTCCGTGTAATATGTAAACTTGGCTGTTGTTTTATCCTGATCGGGGCGGTTTCTTATTATTGAGCACACACCCGTGCAAGGCTCGCCTCTCGGCGATGTCGGGCAAACCTTGTCGCTTACACCGGTTATTTCTTTTATGAACGAGCTTTTGCCTTTTCTTTTGCGACCAACCACACCGAGGCATACGTCGTCTTTACTGAATCTCTTGTGAAGATTTTCAAGGAGTTTTTTTGCCTGCTCATGCGCTTTGATTACCGTATCTAAATCTTCATCGGTAATCTTTTTAAAATTTTCAATAAAGATATTTAAATCCTGTTCAGAAAGAGCCCCCGCAAAGTTTGCTCTTATTGTCGATTCATCATTAAAATCCGCTGCCTTTCTTTCTTTAAAATCATTAAGAGCCTCGATTCTTGCATTAACCGTTTTAAGAGCCGACTCAATCGGTTCTACTTTATCTTTTCTTTCTTTTGTAATATCGGCAACTAAGCCTGCAATATCCTTATTGCTCACATTTTCAAGCGGAACTTCCGGGACATATCCGCGTTTATCATAATCATAATATTTGGTTACCATTGTAAATCCTCCCAAAAAATAGTATAAAAATGCTTCTGAATATAATTATAAATTCAAATTATAAAAAATCAATACCATTAACATTTTCGCTCACATTTTTGGTAAAATACACTAACTACAAAGGGCATTTTATATTCACTTTTACCCAAACAAAAAGTAGTGCCACCGTTAAGGTTATATACCGAAAGCTGTTATATTATCTTCTTTACCGTAAGCAATCATTGTAGGAAAGAATTCAAGTCGCTGATTATCTATCGTTAAAAACCAAAAATCATTTTTTGTTTGTCAAAATAATATACAGAGCTGTTTGTTGTTCCAAAGTCCATTCCTAAGTTACCCATTATAAGCACCTCCAAAATATAATGATGTTTTAAAAGAATAAAACATAAAAGTCAATATACATCAGTTCGATTTGTAAGAATTAGGCTCTGTATAATGCAATGTTTTATGGTTTAAACAACTCCTTAATAAAATAAAAGTCCGAAAAAATTCTCTGCTGATGAGAGAAAGATTTTCGGACTTTTTTTCATTTTGAGCAAGTAATTTTGGCTGTTAAAAAATTGTGAATTGACAATTTTTTGATTGCGAAAAAATGAAGGTGACGATTGAATTTTGCGGATTTGTTTTGCAAAATTTTGTGGATATAATTGGATTTTTGCAGGTGCGGTTTTGCAAAAAATTCAAAGTGTGTACACACAACAATCGGCACAAGTGGGTATCCAAAGGGAGAAAATCTCCTTTTGGCACACGATTTTGCGGCACGCAAAGTCTAGTGTGTTATACCTTTGTTCCGTCGGCGATGAAAAGGGTGTCTGTCGCCCGGTAATTTTGTAAGCAGTAATTCCATATGTCTGAAACATTTTTGTTTCAGATGCGAAGCAGTTTTGGAAGTGGAGATTTTCGTCACAGCAAGGCGGAAATTTGAAGAAATACGAGGATATTTCAAAAATTTCCAACGCAGATGTGGCGGAAATATGCCTTTCAAAACCATATGCGATTGTTGCTTGCAAAATTGCTTTAGCAGACTTTTCAGCGGTGCAGAGCAGGCAGATAAGTTCAGGAAAGAACAGAAAAAATTTGTTTTTCTGACTGCTCGGAAAAGGAACAAACGGTATATAGAAATCCCCGCCGCAGCGGAACGTAAATTTTATTTTTTCTTTGCGGAAAGCAAGAAGAACGGCATGAGCGCTTTATGCAAATCGTCTTTCATTTCTTGCGTTGCACCGCCTATGTTTCCCATTGCGGCAATGACGGAATCAACCATTTTTTCTGCGGTGATAATTCTGTAAGGCAGAGCGCCTTTGCCTCTTGAAAGATTGTTTCGGATTTGCTCAAAAATCTCTGCGGTCATCTTCTGGGATTTTTTCATTCCCGTGTTCATTTTCTCTTTTATATTTTTGAGAATTGATGTAAAACCTCTTTGAATTGCGATGAGGTCGTTTTGCTGATTCTGAATCTTTGCAAGATTGATCTGGGCAAGAACATCATCGTCAACCGCATCGCCGAGTATTTCACCGACCATTTTCAGAATCTGATTCTGCGAAGCGATTGCGGCATCGGTTGTGTCGGTAAAATATGCGGAAATCATTTTGATGAGCGTACCGAAATCCTTGTTTTCGATAAGTATGTTCAGAATATCAACATCAACTTCGCCGCTGTAAATTTTCTTTGCGGCATCAACTGATAATCCGAGTTCGTTGATATGAAAGTTTGACGGCACGGGGTCATCGGTAACTCCGAGAAGGAAATCGGTTGACACTTCAAAAATCTGTGCGATTGCGAGAACAACATCATCGCTGACTTTCTGAATCTCACCATTTTCTATGCGACTGAGTCTTGATGCATCAATGCCGATTCTTTTTGCAAGATCGGATTGACTCATCTCTTTTTGTTCACGCAGATACTTAATTCTTTCGGGTAAATCTTTTGGAATGTTTGACATCTATTTCTCCTTTTTATTTTTTTACCATCCGTCTTTTTTATTGATTGATGATTGACAGATAAGTACTTAATTATTTAGTAATTTATATATAAGTATTTAATTGTGTTGGATTTTCCGCTGACGGTTTTCCCGTCGACGGATTATCCGTTATCGGATTTACCGTTGTCGGAAAACCCAACAACGGTGACTTTAACAGTTTTTAGAAATCTCTTTCCAGAACACACTGATTGATAAAGCGATTAAAGCAATTACCCACATATTCAACACCTCTTAAAATTAATTTCTTTCAAATCCAAATCAGATAAAACGTAAACCGCACCAACTTCATAATCATCGTAAACCGTTACTTTAAGGTCGTTAATATAATAAACTTGTATTGTTGTACCATCTACATCTATAAGCAGAACGTTCTTTTGAAGTTCAGGATAAGTTTCTTCAATTTTGGAACAAATTATTTTGAATTTTTCGGGACTGTTTTCAGATGAAATATTATATTCGTATTTATCCATTTCACTTTCCTCAAAATCACTCTATCTTTAATCCCAAAAGTATTTGCTATAACTCAGCAAATTTTGGCATTGGGGACATTTTAATTTTTTGTAAGATGTAAGTTTTTTCATCTTCGTTTTGCATTTTTTGCAATGGTATTCGTTCACAAGTTCTTTCTTATATTCCGTACCAAGCTTATAACTCATTACATATGTATCGAACTCCAAACACTCGCAAACAGAAGAAAATGGTGCGTCGGATTCTTGGGGGTCGTTGATTGGCGAACACAACGCTATGGTTAACTCAGGTCTCAAGTCTCCGCAATTTTCACACAAATATAAATCTCGTGGCACATAAACTGCTGGATTTTTAATGTTATTAGCTTTCTCTTGGAAATCTTTTCCCATTTTTCCGCTTTTTATATCGTCGAGTATGCTGTTGCATAAATACGGATATCTGAATCCTATTCCAAGATTTACCGAAAGCTTATAATTACAATTTTTACATTTGAATTCAAAGCCCGTTCCCATAATTTTATTCTCCTTTTCACGAACAAAAGACTAATATCACTTTGAAAACTATCAGTTGCTATGGTTACAGTTTAATATATTTAGTGTCCCATAAAACTCCCTTCAACGGGGTTTTGTGGGTCTTTTTTTATCGTGTCAAGACTTTTTGCGTTGTATTTTTGCAGAATTACATATCCGCACACAACTTATTTTGATGTTCTGCAAGATTTCAACTTTGGTCTGCACTTCTCCGCTAAAATGAAATTCGGACAGTGCGCATCCAAAGAAAGGAGGTCTGAAAATGTCAAGAGAATTGACCGACAAAGAAAAACAGAGAATCAAAAAACTTGTGGTCGGCAACTGTGCCAACTACAGAAAAGATTACGGCTGTCTGCCGCTTGAATGCGATTGCTATATGTTCACAAAACATTTTGCAAACGACAAAATCTGCCGATATTTCCGTGACTCCGTTTTACCGCTTGACCCCGAACTCGAAGCAGTTTTCTTCGATAAGCATTTGAAAAGCTGTAAACATTGCGGAAAGAAATTTGCATATGACGGCAGAAAAGTTTATTGTTCCGAGTCTTGCAGAAAAGAGGCTCAAAGAATTATGAACGCAGCAAGAGTCCGTAAACACAGAGAAAAGAAAGATGGTGAAAGATGACAAAACCGCAATACGGAATACTGAGATTTGCGAAATATAAGGGTCCCGAAATCAGCAGGATTGAAGCACATAACGAGCGCACGAAAGAAAATTATGCAAGCAATCCCGACATTGATACCGAGCGAAGCAAATACAATTTCCATCTTGTGAAACCAAAAAGCAAATACCGTGCGGAAGCAGAAAAGCAGATTTCCGAAGTAGGTTGCAGAACAAGAACGGATAGTGTAAGAGTTGTTGAAACACTTATAACAGCAAGTCCCGAATTTTTCAAGGATAAGAAAAAAGCACAGGTCAGAGAATACTTTGAACACGCTCTGAATTTCATTCTGAAACACGTTCCAAAGGAAAGAATCATATCAGCGGTGATTCACGTTGATGAAAAAACGCCGCATATGCATCTGTCGTTTGTTCCGATAACGGAAGATGGCAGACTAAGTGCGAAAGACATAGTCGGCAACAGAAAAAAGCTGACCTGGTGGCAGGATGAATTCTGGAAACACATGGTGAAGAAATATCCCGATATGGAACGGGGCGAAAGTGCAAGTGAAACGGGCAGAGAACATATTCCGCCTAGGCTTTTCAAGGAAGCAATACATCTCAACCGCATGAAGGATCAGATTATGCAGATTCTCGCGGACACAAATGTGCTCAATAAAAAGACAAAAACAGAAGAGCTTGAAGCTCTTCTTAAAAAATATATCCCTAGCGTTGAGCAGATGAAGACAAAGCTGAAAAAATACGATGCAGCGTATAAGACACTAAAGACAGAGAATGCAGAGCTTGAGAAAAAGCTTGATGACAGTAAAGAGAGCACCCTCAAAAAACTTGAAATTTCCCGCAAACTTCAGGAGTATGAAGAACTCCGAAAAACGGCTGAAAACATACCGTCCGAAATTCTCGGTGCGTATAAAAATAGAGGCAAAATCTCAACGCAGATTCATGAGACAAATTTAGAATAAAGTTATCAAAGAAAGGAGAAAATTTTATTGGATAACCTCAGCACTGATTATTACATTTCACCTGATGAAGGGAAAGAAATAATCGCTTTGTGGCTGGATATGTGGATAAAATATCTTGAAGATTAAAATCTCATAACCATACATAAAAAGACGGTAGTAACAGAGAAAAAGTTACTACCGTCTTTTTGCTATTTATTTGTTGATAAGAAAAAAAGATACCCAAACTAAACCGTCTTCGCAGATTAGTTCGGATATCAAGTGTTTGGTGATCCATCGGAGATTCGAACTCCGGACACCTTGATTAAAAGTCAAGTGCTCTGCCTGCTGAGCTAATGGATCATATATTCGTTTGTTTTTTGACGCTTGAATATAATATATTATTTATGAAGAATTGTCAATACCTTTTTTGAAAAAAATTAACATTTTCTTCTGCTTATTTCGAAGAAATCAGCTTGAAATGTTACTATATATGGTATATAATATTTTATAATGGGTTGTTACGTCATAATAAAAGTATTTTTTAACTTATTTTTGATTTAACCGCCTTTCACAGCAATCAATCGGAGAAGGAGATAAATTATGAAGCTTACAATGTCACAGGCTCTCGTTAAATTCCTTGATAATCAATATATCAGCTTTGACGGAGTGGAAACCAAATTTGTTGACGGCATTTTCGGTATTTTCGGCCACGGCTGCGTTGTCGGTATCGGTCAAGCTCTCGAGCAGGGCGGCCATTCCCTTAAATTCTATCAGGGACACAACGAACAAGGTATGGCTCACGCCGCAATGGCTTTTGCAAAGCAGAAAAACCGCCGTCAGATCATCGCCTGCACATCTTCAATCGGCCCCGGCGCTCTTAATATGGTAACAGCAGCAGGTACCGCAACCGCAAACCGCATTCCCCTGCTTCTGCTTCCCGGCGACACCTTTGCCTGCCGTCAGCCCGATCCCGTTCTTCAGCAGATTGAACAGCCGACAGACTACACTGTTACCGCCAACGATGCATTCAAGGCTGTTTGCAGATATTGGGACAGAATTTCAAGACCCGAGCAGCTTATGACAGCCTGCCTCAATGCAATGCGAGTTCTGACCGACCCCGCAGAAACGGGAGCTGTCTGCCTTGCAATGCCTCAGGATGTTGAAGGCGAAGCTTTTGACTATCCCGATTATTTTCTTAAAAAGAGAGTATGGTATCTCGACAGACGTTCACCCACTCACCGTGAAATTGACGCAGCCGTCAAGGCAATTATGCGCAGCGAGAAGCCTATGCTTATCGTGGGCGGCGGCGTTACATATTCCGAAGCCTGGGAAACAGCTCAGTTCTTCGCAGAGAAATTCAACATTCCCATCGGCGAAACTCAGGCGGGTAAAGGCAACATCCGTTGGGATTTACCGCTTAATATGGGTGGTGTCGGCGTAACCGGCGGCCCTGCCGCAAATGCAATAGCAAAGCAGGCTGATCTTATAATCGCAGTCGGCACACGTCTTACCGACTTCACAACGGCATCAAAATGGGGATTCCAGAATCCCGACGTAAAGATGCTTTCAATAAATGTATGCTCATTTGACGCATTCAAAATGGACGCAACAAGCGTTATCGCAGACGCTAAAACTGCAATGCTTGATATTATGGGCGCACTTTCCGCAAGAGAATATTACTCAAATTGGGGCGATGAACTCGCACAGATTAAAGAGGAACATAATGCGGAAGTAGACCGTATGTACAGTATGTATCTCAAGGAAGGTCTTTCGCAGACAAGAGCTCTCGGCGAAATCAATAAGCTCATTGATAAAGACGCAATCGCTATCGGTTCATCGGGCAGCCTCCCCGGCT
>JAZNFD010000351.1:0-2366 GCA_045588975.1 Acutalibacteraceae bacterium
AGCAGCCTCAGCAGGCAAATCCCTATGCTCAGCAGAATGCTTATGCACAGCAGCCTGCGCAGGCTCCCGTTGCGCAGGGTTGGATTTGCCCCGCTTGCAATGCAACAAATGAAAGCGGTGCATTCTGTGCTTGTTGCGGAACTCCCAAAGCTAACTGATAATTTATATGAATAAAAAGATGAAAGTTGCGATAATCGTGATTCTGGTCGGTGCTGTTGCCATTGCCGCCGCAGTCGGTGTGTGGTATTACAAAACGAAATTTTACATACCTGATAAAGGCGGCATGGAACGGGATTTGTCGGATACAGTTGTATCCTGCTCTTATTCCACGGGCGGCGGAATGGACGGCGGCTCAATGAATATGAGAATATATCTCAACGACAAAAACGAGGTATGGTTTGAATATTATAATCAGCCGTATATCGGTGCTGAAGAAGAATCCGCAAGTTTTCAGATTGAGGATGATGCAATCCTTAAAATAAGGCAGAAATGCAGTGAGTACGGTGTTCTCGGTTGGGGTGAACTCAAGTACAGTGATGAACAGCTTCTTGATGCACCCACAACTTCCGTGAGCTTTACTTACGGTGATAACGAATATTATTCTGTAAATTCAAGCCGTGAGCTTCCGAAGAATTCAGACGGCTTCTTCTCGGCATTTTATGAAATTCTTGATGAATACAACACACAAGGAGGTAATTAACCTTGTCAGCAATAACTGAACAGAAATGTCCGCATTGCGGAGGTGCAGTCGAATTCAATGTCGGCGCACAAAAACTCAAATGTCCATATTGCGATGCAGAATTTGATATTGCCGCTATGCAACAGGCGGAAGATTTTGCCGCAAATACGGTTGAACAGATTAACTGGAATTCACAGGGTTCACAGTGGGGTGCAGGCGAAACAGACGGAATGAGCGTTTATGCCTGCAAATCTTGCGGCGGTGAAATCGTTGCCGATGCAACAACGGGTGCAACAAGCTGTCCTTACTGCGGCAATCAGGTCGTTATGCAGGGTCAGTTCTCGGGTGCACTCAAGCCCGATCTTGTTATTCCCTTCAAGCTTGATAAAAAAGCCGCAAAGGAAGCACTCAAAAAGCATTTCAGAGGCAAAAAGTTTGTTCCCAAGGCATTCCTTGCCGAAAACAAGCTTGACGAAGTAAAGGGTGTTTATGTTCCCCATTGGCTTTTCAGTTGCGATGCGGTTGTCAACGCAACATATCAGGCTGAAAAATATAAGCATTGGTCGGACAGTAAGAACGAATACACCGAAACAACCGCTTACAATGTTTACAGAAGCGGCTCAATCGGCTTTGACAATGTTCCCGTTGACGGCTCAACAAAAATGCCCGACGACCTTATGGAGTCAATCGAGCCCTTCAATCTCAACGAAGCCGTACCTTTCAACACGGCGTATCTTGCAGGCTACCTTGCAGATAAATATGACGTTGACGTAAACCAGAGTATGGGCAGAGCAAACGAGAGAATTCAGGCAAGCGCACTTGATGCGTTTGAAGATACCGTTGAGGGCTACAATGCCGTAACTCCCATGCAGGCGGCAATGCAGGTTGCAAACGGCTCATATAAGTATGCTCTTTATCCCGTGTGGATTCTCAATGTAAAGTGGAAGGGTCAGAATCACACCTTCGCAATGAACGGTCAAACGGGTAAATTCGTCGGCAATATCCCCACGGAAGAAAAGAAAGCCAAGCTCATCGGCGGTCTCGGCGGTGCAGCTGCAGGTGTTATTATCTACATAATTGCCACAATCATTTCTCATTTATAAGGAGGTGCGGAAAATGACTAAAAAGATTTTGTCAATATTCATTGCGGTTATGGTCTGCCTTTCAATGGCAGTTTCCGCATCGGCTTATACAAGTCAGTATGTTTATGACCCCGAATATAATCTTTCCGACAGCGAGCTTTATGAACTCAACAACTATGCCGCAGGTATAGAAAACAAAAGCGGTTATGCTCTTATTTTCTGCATTATCTCCGATAACGGCGGTATGACAAACGAAGAATATGGCGAAGAAGCATATTACAGCTATACGGATTCAAAGGATGCAGTTGTTTTTGTTCATAACGAAACAGAGAAAGTCTACAACTACTATATTGCAGGCGATGAAAAAGGAATTTTCAGCGAAGCAGTTATCAATGCAATGAAGACTGCTTATGATACAAACGAAAGCTACTACGGCGGTATTATGGGATTCTATGCGGCTGCCGAAACTGCACTTGAAGCTCCTTCTTATAACACCGCACCCATAGGCGGCAATGCGGTCACAAACGCACCCGGTTCCTATGTAACCGAGTTTGAAAAGGTTGAAAGAACTCTTCCTCTTGTTGTTGACCAGGCAAACATCATTC
>JAZNFD010000352.1:0-5940 GCA_045588975.1 Acutalibacteraceae bacterium
AAGCGAAAAGGCCTTTGTGAACGGCATACCTCCGCTGATGTCATCATTGGTGAGATGAGTCAGCCTTTTGACCGTGCCTCTGAGCTTTTTACCTATCTGAGAACGGATGATGCAAGAAAAAGTATCGATATTTTCAAGATCTTCATCAAGCTTGACTGCGCCGATTTCGATGATTTCGTTGATATAACCGTTGGCTTTTTTTGCGTATGTATTATTCCATTCAAGATCCATTACAACAAATTGCATTGAAACATTCCTTTGTTTACGATTATTATATAAATCTTACTATATTTTATATTATTTTGCAAGAGCAAATTATAACCGGGTTTATCTCCGATTAATTTTTTAAATCGTTGACAACAAAAATTTATGATGATATACTGAATTCAAATCTCATACGGAGGTAAAATGAAATGTATGAAAATAATTGGGAATCCCTCAATTCCCGTCCCGTTCCCGAATGGTTCAGCGATGCAAAATTCGGAATTTTTATCCATTGGGGATTATATTCTGTTCCTGCTTATACCAAAAAGGGCGACTATGCCGAATGGTATATGAGACAGATTGAAGATGAATCAACAGAATCATATGCTTTCCATAAACGTGTTTACGGTGAAAATGCAAAATACGAAGATTTTGTCAAAGGCTTCACCGCAGAGCTTTTTGACGCGGATAAATGGGCAGATCTCTTTGTCAGAAGCGGCGCAAAATACATCAACTTTGTTTCAAAGCATCACGACGGATACTGCCTTTACAAATCCGATTATGCATGGAACTGGAACAGCGTTGACGTCGGTCCTCACAGAGATTTTCTTCAGGAAATGAAGGATGCACTCGAAGGCACTGACGTTAAATTCGGCGTTTATCATTCTGTTTACGAGTGGTTCCATCCTACATATCTCAAGAATCCCGAGCAGTATGCTCTTGAACATCTTATTCCGATGCTTAAAGAGCTTGTTGAAAAGTATCAGCCCAACACCCTTTTCACCGACGGCGAATGGGATCATCCCTCATCGGTATGGCATTCAACGGAATTCCTTCAATGGCTGTATAACGAATCCAGCGTCAGAGATTTCATCGTTCCCAATGACCGCTGGGGCAAAGAAACAAGAGGTCATCTCGGCGGCAACTTCACAACCGAATACGGCTGGATTGAAGCTGACAAAAAGATTGAGGATGTTGAGCTTGACAGACCGTTTGAGGAATGCCGAGGAATCGGCAGATCGTTCGGCTTCAACCGTAACGAGGATCTTGAAGATTATCTGAGCGCAAAAGAGCTTATCGAAATGCTCTGCGACCTTGTTTCTATGGGAGGCAACTTCCTTCTTAACATCGGACCCGCTGCAGACGGAACAATACCCGTCATCATGGAAGAAAGACTTCTTCAGATGGGTGACTGGCTCCGAGTTAACGGTGAAGCGATTTATTCTTCAAGAATCTATTCGAAGTCAAAGCAGGATGGAGTTTACTACACTCGCAAGGGTGACGATATTTATGCAATCATCAACAGATTCCCCTTCGGCTCACAGACTCTTGAGCTTGTAGACTATGACGAAAATCTCATGGCTTCTCTTCTCGGAAGCGATGCAGTTCTCGAAATCAGAAACAACAATGGCAAAGCTGAAATTGTTTTCCCTGCAATCAATCCCGAAACAATCGACAGCAACTGGCTTTACACAATAAAGCTCTCAAAATAAACAATAAAACGGAGAAACTTCAATAATGAAGCTCTCCGGTTTCATTTTTAAAGAAGAACATCCGTTACAAGCATAACGCAGAATCCGACCAGCAAAGCATAGGTCGCTCCCCTTTCGCTGCCGTGAGAATGGGTTTCGGGAATCATTTCATCGCTGATGACATAAAGCATCGTACCGCCCGCAAATGCAAGCGCGAATGGCAGAATGAACGATGCAACGCTGACCGCAAAATATCCGATTAAAGTACCGATAACTTCAACAAGACCCGTAATTAAGGCACAGATAAAAGTTTTTTTCGGCGAAACACCTGCAGAAAGCATCGGAGCGATGATAACCATACCTTCGGGTATGTTCTGAAGCGCAATTCCGCCAGCAATAATCAAAGCCTGTGCATTGTCACCCGACCCGAATCCGACACCTGCCGCAATTCCTTCGGGCAGATTGTGAATCGCAATCGCCGTAACAAAAAGCAGAACTTTGTTAAGATCTGAATTTTTGTGTTTTTCATAATCGTTGTCAAGCAGCCGATGAAGATGCGGCACGATTTTATCGATTAAATTAAGGCAAAGCGCACCGACAAAAATTCCGATAACAGTAATCAATATTCCGAATTTACCGCCGTATTCAACAGACGGAAGAATAAGACCGAGCACCGCCGCCGCAAGCATGACACCTGCCGCAAACGAAAGCACAATATCGGAAAATCTGTGAGAAATATTTTTGAATATAAATCCGATCAGCGAGCCGATCAAAGTAGCACCGCCGACACCGAGAGCCGTCAGAATAACAATTTGCATAACATCTCCCCTATCCCTACTGACAGTATATCACAAACTTCAGATATTGTTAATATATAAGATAAAAAATTAATAAAATTTAAAAAATGATATTGACAAAACGAAAAGTTTTTGATATCATATCATACGTTGCAAGTAAGCAGCGTGTATGGGCCATTAGCTCAGTTGGTTAGAGCAACCGGCTCATAACCGGTTGGTCCGGGGTTCGAGTCCCTGATGGCCCACCATAATATTTAGGGGTATAGCTCAGTTGGTAGAGCAGCGGTCTCCAAAACCGCGTGCCGAGGGTTCAAGTCCTTCTGCCCCTGCCACAAAAAAGTCCGAAAATCCTTGACACATAAGGGTTTGCGGGCTTTTTCTTTTGTGAAAATCATTTTTCTAAATTCGCACTTTACCGTAAAATATCGTACATTTTCGAGTGCTATATGTCCCCCGATATGTCCCCCGATATGTCCCCCGCAGAAAACCGCTATCCCTTATGTGTCAACAGTTTTTATACATTGCAGTGTATAAAAAACCATAATTTCGGGGGACAATTTTTACCGCGTGCCGTATTTTTCACCTTTTTTATCGCTCATTCATCACTTGTTACCTACTGATAAATGAGTGGCGAAATGATAGTTGATTTTAATATAATGTATAAGGTGTTCCTTCAAAAATTTTTGGCTGTTGATATTTTTTATTTAGTATGATAAAATAACCGAAAGAGAGGAAGTGATGAAATGAACAAGAAATCATTTGAAATCTTAAGTGCCGATACAGTTGTGGCTGTGTGGAATGACGGTCAGCTTACAGTTGTTAACGACGCTTTACTTCCTTTATATTTAAAACGCATATCCGATGCTGAAAAGTGGCTTGAAAGCCGTGCTATTGATAGCCACAGAGCAAACTCCCGTCTTCTCAAAAAAGCACTCAGACTCGCCGAAAAAGACGACGTCTCAACGGTTGTTCACGTAAACGGTGCAACAATTACCGATAACTACTGGGTACGCCCCGTCAATTCGGAGCTTGCCTATGCTGATGTTAAATTTGATAACGACTATTTCTCTAACCTTGCTCTTAAGGGTACTTACGACAGCTTTAACCGAGCCGCTAACAGCAAGCACAGCAGAACACCTGAGCTTACCAATGTAGGTAGCTTTGAAAAATGCTGGAAGCTCCGTGACGGTAAATGGTGGATGTATAAAAAAGCTAATCATAACGAGCTGTTTTCCGAACTGTTTGTTTTTGAACTCGGTAAAGCTCTCGGAATGAATATGGCTCATTATGAACGTGGTCAGGGCGTTATTAAATCTCTTGATTTTACAGCATCATCAAGCGTTAATTTCGAGCCTGCTTCAACATTTATGGGCGATAATGAAGATTATGAGGATGTTGTTTCTAAGCTTCAAAAGATTTGTCCCGAAGCAATTGCAGATTATGTCAGAATGATTTTTCTTGACACGATAGTTGCAAATCCCGACAGGCATACGAACAATTTCGGCTTGCTCCGTGATATTCATACGGGTAAGATTATCGGCTTTGCCCCTAATTTTGATAACAATATGGCTCTTATCGCCAGAGGTTATCCGAAGAAATCAACCTCAAAGGATTTGCTTATTCGGCTTTTCAATGAACTTCTTGAAAATCATCCCGAATTTAAAGCTTATCTTCCCGAGCTTGATGAATCAACACTCAAGAAGATTCTTGATAAATTGAATATGAAGGTTAAAAAGCAAGAAATAATTGATTTTGTAATTAACAGATATAATATGATTTCATCAAATTAATAATCATTTATTACAAACAAAAAAAGAGAGCAGAAAGACGGTTAAATCTTCCTGCTCTATATTTTTATGAAATCAAAGTTTCCTTGATAAATTTATCCTGCAGCATAGCGGCATTTGCCTTGGATTGCTCGTCAACATGAGTATAAATGTTAGCTGTTACACCGTACTCACTGTGTCCCATAAGCTCCTGTGCCGTTTTAATATCTACACCCGACCATTGAAGCATTGAGCAATAGGTATGTCGGAGCTGATGTGCGGTAAACTCTTCAAAACGCTCATCTGCAAAGCAAAGCGAATCTTCATCTCTGCCGTCAGCAGCCCTTAACGCTTCCATATAGCTTTCAAACAGACGTTTCCAAGCTGTTTCCGTCATTCTTCCGCCGTAAACCTTCTGAACGATATAGGGGCCCTTGGAATGCTGCTTCGCTTTAAGAAGTAAGTTGTAAAGAAAATCATTCATCGGGATTTTTCTCATGCCTGCTTTTGTTTTGGTTTCCTTTAGTTCAAACTGCTTGAAATCATAAGATTTGTTTACATTTATGATTCTGTTTTTGAAGTCAATATCAAACCAAGTCAGTGCCGTTACTTCACCACGTCTGAGACCGGCAAGAAGCATTATACAAGCGGCAACCTTTGCTCTGTGCTCTGTCGTGAGTATCAATTGAATTGTGTACTTGTTAATGGCTGTACGGCTGTTTTCCTCTGCGTTTTTCGGTATCTTAACATCATCGCAGGGGTTGCAAAAGTTATAAGCTCGCTCCTTTCTTGCAAACTCAAACACATTGGCAAGTGCCCTTATATATCTTTGCAGAGTTTTCTTTGCCGTGTTTTTTCCTGTTGACGGGTTTTCCTTATACAAAGCATTGACGGCAGGCTGAATGTGCGATGGCAGAATATCGTTGAGCTTTGTTTTTGCAAGAAGTCCGCCGTTGTAATCAACAAAGTATTGCAGCCTTGCTTTCAAGGTTTTGTACTCGGATTCCTTGATGTTATCGCACATAACCTCGTTTTCAACAGATTCAAGATAATGGTTAATCCATTTTAGAAGCGTATCGTTGCTTTTGAGAACGTTCAGACCACTGTCCATAGCGTTCTTATATTCTCTGATTCTCTTTTCAAGCTCTTTTTCAGTTTGTGCCTTTAACTTTTTATATTTCGGTTTCCCGTTGGCATCTGTACCTATATAAAGTCGGGTGCAGAAGCTGCCTTTTTCCATATAAATTTTATTCATTAAAATTCCTCCTTAAAAGTTTTGAGGGATGCTTTCGCACCCCTCAAGTCAATGTTACTGATTTATGTCATTATCATCAAATGTGCCAAGTCGCATATTAAGAAAATCGTCCTGACTGATTCGCCACTCTCTGCCGATTTTACGAGCCTTGATTACACCTTTCTGACAATACTTTTTAACGGTTTCATAATTAAAACCCGTCAGACCCGCCACCATTTCAAGAGTAAGCATATAAGGTAAGCCCTCAAGGCTTGAAATATATTTTCGCTTGATTGCGTTAATCTTCAATAAACTTCACCTCCTTACCTTGCATCTCTGTCTTTCTGACGCTGTAATACTCTGTAGTAATACGCACAGGACTTAACAACAAAATCTTCAAAATCCTTTTCTTTGTTTTTCGGTGCAACCTTTTTAAGTCGCACCATCGGTATTTTGAAGAACTCCTG
>JAZNFD010000353.1:0-8537 GCA_045588975.1 Acutalibacteraceae bacterium
ACATTCCTTGCTGCTAAGGGCTACGGCGTAGGTAACTCGCTCCTCGACGAAAGCAAGATCGATTACTGCAAGGATATGCTTGCAAAGGCAGAAGCAAAGGGCGTTAAGATTCTTCTTCCCATCGATGTTGTTACCGCAGCAGGCTTCCCCAATCCCATTGATGCTGAAATCGAAACAGCAGTTTATGCAGCAGATGCTATCCCCGCAGACGTTGAAGGTCTCGACATCGGACCCAAGACTGCAGAACTCTATGCAGATGCAGTCAAGAGTGCAAAGACAGTTGTATGGAACGGACCTATGGGCGTTTTCGAGAACCCCACTCTTGCAGCAGGTACAATCGCAGTTGCAAAGGCTCTTGCTGAAACAGATGCAGTTACAATCATCGGCGGCGGCGACTCAGCAGCAGCTGTTAACACACTCGGCTTCGGCGACAAGATGACTCACATTTCAACCGGCGGCGGCGCATCACTTGAATTCCTTGAAGGTAAGGCACTTCCCGGTATTGAGGCTGTAAACGATAAATAATTACAATAGACAATCGGAAGGAATTGAAATACAATGGATAAGTCACTCCGCAGACCTGTTATCGCAGGCAACTGGAAAATGAACAACACTCCCGAGCAGACAAAGGCTCTCATCGAAGCAATGAAGCCCCTCGTTGCAGACGCTGACTGTGACGTTGTTATCTGCGCTCCCTATATCGACCTCTATGCAGCGATGGAAGCTGCAGCAGGCTCAAACATCATGATCGGTGCCGAAAACTGCCACTGGGCAGAAAAAGGCGCATTCACAGGCGAAGTTTCAGCTGAGATGCTCAAGGCTGCAGGTGTTCCCTATGTTATCATCGGTCACTCCGAAAGAAGACAGTACTTCGGCGAAACAGACGAAACAGTACGTGACCGTGTAAGAGCTGCTCTCAACGCAGGTCTTAAGGTTATCCTTTGCGTTGGCGAGGTTCTCAAGGAGAGAGAGCTCGGCATCACAGCAGAGGTTGTAAGACTTCAGACAAAGGTTGCTCTTTCGGGCGTATCGGAAGCTGAGCTTGCAAACATCATCATCGCTTACGAACCTGTCTGGGCTATCGGCACAGGTCTTACCGCTACTCCCGAGCAGGCAAACGAAGTTTGTGCAGTTATCCGTGCTCTTATCGCAGAGCTTTACACAAAGGATGCTGCTGATAAGTTTGTTATTCAGTACGGCGGTTCAATGAACGATGCAAACGCAGCAGAGCTTCTTGCTCAGTACGATGTTGACGGCGGCCTTATCGGCGGTGCATCACTCGTTGCAGAGAAGTTTGCAGCAATTGTTGCAGCAGCTTCGAAATAAGATTTAATACCGTGGCGGGAATGGTTACACCGTTCCCGCTTTTTGTGGGATAAAGTAGGAAACGGTCTTGACCGTTCCGATTTATATGCGGAGCACTCAAGAGTGTTCCCTACAACCAAAAAATTGAAAGGATTGTTTATTATGAGCAAAAAACCCGTTCTTCTTTGCATTATGGACGGTTTCGGCAGAAACGACAGCGATTACGGTAACGCAATTGCTGCTGCCAAAACTCCTAATCTTGATAAAATTATGGCAGAAAATCCGATGACATATATCGGTGCATCGGGTATGGATGTTGGTCTTCCCGACGGTCAGATGGGTAACAGCGAAGTCGGTCACACCAATATCGGTGCAGGCAGAGTTGTTTACCAGGAGCTTACAAGAATCACAAAGTCAATCAATGACGGCGATTTCTTTGAGAACGAAGCTCTTGTCGGTGCAATGGATAACTGCAAAAAGAATAATTCCGCACTCCATCTTATGGGTCTGCTTTCAGACGGCGGTGTTCACAGCCACAACACTCATCTTTACGGCATTGTTAAAATGGCAAAGAATATGGGAATTGAAAAAGTTTTCGTTCATTGCCTTATGGACGGCAGAGACGTACCTCCCACTTCGGGCAAGGATTTCGTTGCAGACCTTTATAAGAATCTCGCAGAAATCGGCGTAGGCAAGATTGCTACAATCATGGGCAGATACTACGCTATGGACAGAGATAACCGTTGGGAAAGAGTTGTCAAGGCATACGATGCAATGACAAAGTGCGAAGGTGTTAAGTTTGACTGCGGATGCGAAATGATTGAAGAATCATATAAGAATGATGTTACAGACGAGTTTATCGTTCCCGCTGTTTCAAAGGATGCTCAGCCTGTTTCGGATAACGATTCTGTTATTTTCTTCAACTTCCGCCCCGACAGAGCAAGAGAAATTACAAGAGCTTTTGTTGACGGTGAATTCAGCGGCTTCGAGCGTGAGCAGCTCAAGAATCTTTATTATGTATGTATGACTCAGTATGATGCAACAATGCCCAACGTTAACGTTGCGTTCAAGCCTCAGACTCTTGACAACACATTCGGCGAGTTCCTTTCACAGAAGGGTATGACTCAGCTCAGAATTGCCGAAACAGAGAAATATGCACACGTAACATTTTTCTTCAACGGCGGTGTTGAAAAGCAGTATGACGGCGAGGACAGAATCCTCGTTAAGTCACCTGCTGTTGCAACCTATGATCTTCAGCCCGAAATGAGTGCGTATGAAGTAACCGACAAGCTTCTTGAAGCAATCGGTACAGATAAATATGACGTTATCATCCTCAACTACGCTAACTGCGATATGGTTGGTCATACCGGCGTATTTGATGCTGCTGTTGCGGCTGTTGAAGCTGTTGACACATGTGTCGGCAAGATTTGCGATGCTGTTTCCGCAAAGGGCGGCGTAATGCTCATCACCGCTGACCACGGTAACGCAGACAAGATGTATGAGCCCGACGGTTCCCCCTTCACCGCTCACACAACAAATCCCGTTCCCTTCGTCGTTGTCGGTCACGACTGCAAGCTTAAGGAAAACGGCGGTAAGCTCTGCGACATCGCTCCCACAATGCTCGACATTATGGGCATCGAACAGCCTGCGCAGATGACAGGTGAAAGCTTGCTTGTTAAATAAAAATGCAAAGTGCAAAATGCAGAATGCAAAGTTAAAGGTCTGCGATGCATTTTTAATGGGTGCGGGTGAACCCCGCCCGAAATTTTGCATTTATCATTTTAAATTTTTTATTGTATAAAACGAATCACCCTGCACACTTTTATAGTGAAGGCAGGGTGATTTTTTATGCTCAGACGCAGAAAATTTATCAGAATAATCTCTTATCTTGTTGCGCTTTGCGTGGTGTTTGCGGCATCGGGAGTGTTTACCGCAAAAGCAAAGGCAGACTATGAAAGCACTCTGGGCAGAGTCAGGTTTGAGGGACTTGCATCGCTGACGGAATATTCGCGTGAAATCAGCAGCGGACTTCGACTGCTTGCCGTTTCGTCGGGCGATTCGCTCACGGACAGCTCTGCATACGTCTGTGCACGTGCGGTAGGTGCTATGGGCAGTCTGGGATGCTTTTATACCGAAAAGGTTGACAATCTTACACGTTTTTTCAGCGGGGTTTATGATTTTTCGGAGGACTTTTCGGGAAATGAAGAAAGCAGGAGGGCGGCGGTGAAGCTTTCCGACCACGCGCAGGAGATTTATTATCACCTCAGCGACCTTACCAATGCCGTTGTAAACGGTGAATATACTCTGACAGAATATGCCGACATTTATCGCAAATCCGACGTGCCTTATTTTGAAGATGAGCTTGATTATTACGGTGACGATGAAGTTTACGGCATAATTTCAACGGCATCTGCCGAAAAAAGTACAAGTGTTTTTCTCAGCGGAAAAGAAAGCGTGTCTGCGGAAAAAGCGAAAATAACAGCAAGTGCGGTTACGGGGATAAACGGGGCATTGTGGAGAGGCGGGGACACAATCGGTGTTAACGGGGTGGAAATATATGCGTTCAGAAACGGAGATACCGAAGTTGACATTTGCAAAACGGGCGGAGTTTTATATAGAATGATTAATCCTCAGCCTTGCGAAAGCACGGTTTACAGCCTTGATGATGCAAGAAAAAAAGCCGTGGGTTTTATGGAAAACCACGGCTATAAAAATATGACGGTAATCAAATCCGAAAAGAATGTTTTTACTGCAGACTTTGTTTTTGCTCCCGAGTCGGGCGGTGTTCTTCTTCTGCCCGCTGAAATCGAAATCGGAATATGCCTTGCAAGCGGAAAGGTCACATATTTTGATGCTTCATCCTACATCCGTCGATACCGTACCGATGTCGCATCCGTCGATTCGATTCCCGATGTTGAGCATCTTATCTCCGGAATGCTGATATATGAGAATTCGTTTATGTGTACGGCGGATATTGACGGTGCGGAAAAGCTCTGCATACTTGCCGTCTGCCGATTTGAAAATAATAAAGTATATGTATTTATTGATTATTATAATATGAAAATAATGAAAACCCTGATGGTATGAAACCGTCAGGGTTTATTGCAATTAAAGATTATCTGCAACCTTTTTCATTGATTCCCAGCCTTCCTTGCTGATGGGGAGGAAGGGCTTGCGGCAGGGACCCATATCGATACCCATATGGGTGAGAACTGCTTTTTCGCTCTGGAATACGCCATATTTGATCATTTCAGTGATGATAACGTTTGCTTCATTCTGGATTTCCTGAGCTTTTGCGATGCTTCCGTTGTGGAATTCATCGTAAATCCTGAGGAATTTATCGCCCATAAAGTTGTATGTGCTGCCGATTGCGCCGTCTGCACCCATTGCAAGACCGCCGAGGCACATCTCGTCAAAGCCGTTGAATACGGTTACGCCGTCAATCTTCTTTTTGAACTGCTGAAGTGTGAAAAGGTTGGCGGAGGTGTGCTTGATGCCGATAAATCTCTTATCCTTGAACATTTCCGCTGCATAGTCGGGAGTGAAATCAAAGCCGTTTCCGCCGGGGAAATTATAGATAACCATCGGGATATTTACACTTGAAACGATATCGGTGTAATACTGCTTGATAGCGGGTGCGGGGAACGAATAGTAGAAGGGAGCAACAGCCGAAATTGCATCGTAGCCGAGGCTTTCTGCAGTTTTTGCCATATCGATAGCGGCATCTGTTGAAATTGCACCGCAGTGAGCGATCATGGGAACCTTGTCGCCTGCAGCTTCCTTAACGATGCGGAAAACTTCCTTGCGTTCTTCAGAGGTCATAACCATGCTTTCGCCGGTGCTTCCGCCGACATAGAAGCCGTTGATACCCTTTTCAAGGTTGAACTCAACAAGTTTTTTGAGCGAAGCTTCGTTGATAGTGTAATCGTCTTTAAAAGGAGTGAGTAGCGCGGTGAAAATACCTTTCATTTTTTGTTCCTCCGATTTTATTATTCATAAATAGGATAGCGTTCACAGATTTCGTTAACGCCTGCTTTGATTTTTTCTGCGTTGTTTTCAAAATCTGTTGCACAAAGATAAATGAACTCAGCAATCTTATCCATATCCTCTTCGTTAAGACCTCTGGATGTGACAGCGGCAGTGCCGAGTCTTACGCCGCTTGTGACAAAGGGCTTCTCGGGGTCGTTGGGGATTGCGTTCTTGTTTGCAGTGATATAAACTTCATCGAGTCTGCGCTCAAGCTCTTTGCCTGTGATGCCGGTTGAGCGAAGGTCAACGAGCATGAGGTGGTTATCTGTGCCGCCCGAAACAAGATTGATGCCTCTTTTGATGAGCCCGTTTGCGAGTGCGGCGGCATTCTTGATGATGTTTTCCTGATAAACTTTGAATGAGGGATCGAGAGCTTCGCCGAAGCAAACAGCCTTTGCGGCGATAATGTGCATAAGAGGTCCGCCCTGATTGCCGGGGAAGATAGCCTTGTTGATTGCGGGTGCAAGCTCTGCTGTTGAAAGAATAAGACCGCCTCTGGGACCTCTGAGGGTTTTGTGGGTTGTGGTTGTTACGATATCCGCATGGGGTACGGGCGAGGGATGAAGACCCGCCGCAACAAGACCTGCAATATGAGCCATATCGACCATAAAATATGCACCGATTGACTTTGCGATCTTGCCGATGCGTTCGAAATCGATAACTCTGGGATAAGCAGATGCGCCTGCAACGATGAGCTTGGGCTTAACTTCGTTTGCGGTCTTTTCGAATTCGTCATAATCGATAAATCCGTTGTCGTTTACTCCGTAGGGAACGAACTTATAGAGCTTGCCGCTTGCGTTGACGGGTGAGCCGTGAGTGAGATGGCCGCCGTGAGCAAGATTCATGCCCATAACAACGTCGCCCGGCTCAAGAACAGCTGCATAAGCCGCCATGTTTGCCTGTGCGCCCGAATGGGGCTGAACGTTTGCCGCTTCAGCGCCGAAGAGCTTCTTTGCTCGCTCGATTGCAATGTTTTCAACAACATCAACGCATTCACAGCCGCCGTAGTATCTCTTTCCGGGATAACCTTCTGCATATTTGTTTGTCAGCACGCTGCCCATAGCTGCCATAACAGCGGGTGAAACGATATTTTCGGATGCGATGAGTTCGAGATTTCTTCTCTGTCTTTTAAGTTCAGCCTGCATTGCAAGACCGACTTCTTCGTCACATTTTGTTACGAGCGAAATTGTGTCAATATAATCTGAAAACATATGTAACACACCTCTTTACATATTTTAAACACTATATTGTCATAATACCATAAAAATTAAATAGCTGTCAAATCGCATTGTTAACAAAAAACACTTGTATTCTCAGGGTAAATAGGTTATACTGTATGATAATACGTAAAATGATAATACGCAAATAAGGAGATGTACAAATGGATCCTATCAAGGTAGACTTTTCAAAGAAGGACGGCGGAAGAAAGAAAGACATAGTTATTCCTCCCGAAAAAGCCGCTCTCAAAATTGTGCTCAGTATTCTCTGCACAATTCTTTTTGCTGCGGGAGCATTTTATTTTATGATGCCTGCGCTCAACTTCAAATCATATGACTTCTATATTTACATCGGTGCTGTTGCTGCTTCGTATGTTGTGTTCAACGGACTTTTTGCAAACGTTCTTGCAAAGCCCGAATATGTCCCTTACATCAAGAAGAGAGCAATTGTGCCCGGCATTATCATCGGTATTCTTATTGTTGCAGTCGGCATCGGCTACCTTGCGTCAAGTGAATTCTTCAGAGCCGCAAGCTACAGCAACATCATCGATGTCAGAACAGATTCCGATTTCTCAAAGGATATTCCCGAAGAGGATGCCGAAAGCTTCAGCGCTATTCCCAAGCTCGACGAAGATGCAGCTGCTCAGCTTGCAACAAGAGCTCTCGGCGTTCTTGAAGAAAAGGGTTATGTTTCGCAGTTCACAGTTTATCCCCAGTATACCCAGATCAACTATAAGGATACTCCCGTCAGAGTTGCACCGCTTCAGTATGCAAGCATAATCAAGTGGTTCACCAACACAAGAAACGGTTTCCCCGGCTATGTTATTATCGACATGGCTAACGAGTCAACCCAGTTTGTTGAACTTGAAAACAGCATCAAGATTTCTCCTGCCGAGCATTTCAACAAGCTTCTCAAGAGACATCTCCGTTTTGAATATCCCACATTCATGTTCTCTGAGGCAACCTTCGAAATCGACGATAACGGCAATCCCTACTGGATTTGCGCACGTCTTGACAAGAAAATCGGTCTTTTCGGCGGTACTGATGTAATCGGTGCAGTTGTTGTTAAGGCAGACAGCGATGACGGCGAAAGCGCTTATTACACAATTGAAGATATCAAAAACAAGGAAGAACTTCAGTGGCTCGACAGAATCTATGATTCAGACCTTCTCGTTCAGCAGTATAATTACTACGGTAAATATCAGAACGGTTTCTGGAACTCGATTCTCGGTCAGAAGGGAGTTATCACAACAACCGCTAACTATAACTACCTTGCAAAAGATGACGACGTATGGATGTATACAGGCGTTACTTCCGTTACCTCCGACCAGTCAATCACGGGTTTTGTTCTTGTTAACCAGAGAACAAAAGAAGCTGTATATTACAGAGTTACGGGCGGTACCGAGTATTCGGCACAGCAGGCAGCTGAAGGCCGAGTAAAGGATCTTGGCTACAGCGCAACCTTCCCGCTTCTTCTTAACATCGGCGGCGAGCCCACTTACTTTATGTCGCTCAAAGACCCCACCAACAACATCGTTCAGCAGTATGCTCTCATCAATGTTGCTCAGTATAACAACAACAAGATGGGTGCAACCGGCACAGACCTTGCAAAGTGCCTTGCAAGCTATATTGCGGCTCTTGAAGACAGCGGCATCAAGGTTGACATCAACCCGGAAGATGTTGTTGTTGAGCCTGCAAATCCCGATGCAAAAGATGAACCCGCAAAAGAGCTTCTTACCGCAATCGGTAACATTGCCGATATCAGAACAGCAGTTATCAACGGCGACAGCTACTACTATATCAAGCTCGATTCAAATGCAGCTTATTTCTCAATCGCAGCAGCCGATGATGAATCCGTTGTTATTCTCAACAATGGCGATTCGGTAACCGTTACCTACGAAGGAAGCGGCGCAATCATTGAAGCAGATTCAATTCAGATTAACGGAAACGACTAAAAAAATCAGCCGCCGCTTTTGCGGCGGTTTT
>JAZNFD010000354.1:0-6782 GCA_045588975.1 Acutalibacteraceae bacterium
CCCCGTTCTTCTTATCACTATCTCGGATTTCCTCGGCGGATTCAGCGTCGGCGGCAGCACAACCAACTATTTTATCGACGTTCTCGGCTCTGCGTCACTTCTGACGATTGCCAACTTCCCGTCGGGTCTTAACGGAAGCATAAGCTACGCATTCGTAAAGCCGATCCGCGAAAAATTCTCATCGAAAGCAATCTGGGTCTTTGAAGACCTCTACACCCGATTCTGGTATCTGCTGCTTTTTGCTGTCGGCTCAATCGGAAAGAACTATCAGAAGCCTCTCCTTATGGCGATTCTTTTCGGAGTGCAGGCTTGGTTTGACAAGTGGGCTTTCGGTATCAGAAAAGTTGTCAAAGCCGAGCTTTATAACGAAGCGATGGACTACTGCGAATGGAAAAACGGCTACAGAGTCGAAGCAACCATCGGCGTTGCACGTAATCTTATCACAAAGCTTCAGAATCTCTTTATGAATTCCGCAAAGAACCTTATTCTTGAAGGCATCGGCTACAAGCAGGGTCTCGCAATCGGTACTCAGACCGACAAAACCAAATGGTGGCTCTTCGCTCTCTGCACGGGAATTCCTCAGCTGACGGGCATTCTTGCCGTTATTCCTAAATTCCTTTATCCCCTTTCGGGCAAGCTTCGTGAGCAGATGTATTCGGAGCTGATGCAGCGCAGACGTGAGCTGAGCGAGCAAATCACCAAAAAAGATAACGAAATCAAAATCAGTATTGAGGTATAAATCAAATGCACTATGAATAATAAACCCTTGAAAACAATTATCGTCGGAGGCGGACACCGCAGCCTGACTTATGCATCGCTTGCAGAAATCGAAAGCGATAAAATGGAGATTGTCGGCGTTGCCGACCCCAACGAAAACCGCCGTAAATCCATTTCGGAAAGATTCAATATTCCCGAGGATAAATGCTTTGCATCATCAGAGGAGCTTGCGGCTGCGCCCAAATTCGCCGATGCCGTCATCAACGGCACAATGGACCATATCCACGTTGAAACAACTATTCCCCTGTTAAAAGCAGGTTATGACGTGCTTCTCGAAAAGCCTTTCTCGGTTAACGAGGAGGAAGCAAGGGAGCTTGTTGAAGCAGCCGAAAAATACGGAAGAAAAGTTATGGTCTGCTTCGTGCTGAGATATGCTCCGTTCTACAGAAAAATCAAAGATATCATTCTTGCGGGCGAAATCGGAGAAATAATCAGCATCCAGACAAATGAATATGTCAGCTATCATCATATGTCCACAAGCCACGTAAGAGGTAAATGGAACAATTCCGAAAAATGCCACAGCTCAATGCTCCTTGCAAAATGCTGCCACGATATCGACATTATGATGTGGCTTATGAGCGAAACAAAGCCTGCGCTCGTTTCGAGCTTCGGATGCAACAAGCAGTTCAGAATCGAAAATGCTCCCGAAAATTCGGGTACAAGATGCCTGGTTGACTGTCCTCTTGTCGATGAATGCTTATACTCTGCAAAAAGACTTTATATTGATCACCCCGACAGATGGTCATTCTACGTCTGGGATGTTCTCGAGCATCGTGAAAACGTGACGATCGAGGATAAAATCGAGCTTCTCAAAACAAGCCCTTACGGCATTTGCGCTTATAAGAGCGACAATAACGTCGTTGACCATCAGACCGTCAGCGTTTTCTTTGAAAACGGCGCAACGGGTACTCACAATATGGTCGGCGGCACAAGCGAGGGTACAAGAACAATCCACATCACGGGAACAAAGGGCGTTATCAAAGGCGATTTTGAAAAAGCGATGTTCACCCTTTCAAAAATCGACCCCAGCCCCGGCTGTGAACACGATGACACCGTTTTTGACCTCAAAGTCGGTGACGATACCCACGGCGGCGGTGACCTTGACCTTGTCAGAGATTTCGTTGCATACGCACGGGGCGAAGAGCCTTCGGTTTCCTGCACAAGCATTACGGATTCGCTTTCGGGTCATCTTGTAGTTTTCCTTTCCGACAAATCAAGAGAAAACAACGGCATCCCCGAAAAAGTAATATTATAAATGAAAAGACGCATTCTCGGTCAACCCGAAAATGCGTCTTTTTTTTATTTCAGTTTTGCAAGCTTATCGATATCCGAAAGCTTTATTCTCTTTGAAACAACGTAAGTTTTATATGTACCGTCTTTGAGTTTTTCGCCGAAGCAGCCGTAGGTGGATGTCACAACCGTGTTGTCATCGAGGACGACGTTGCCGCAATAACCCGTGTCGGCATTGGCGGAAAGCTCAACGGCATTCTGCTTTTCGAGATATGTATGAGCAAGCTTGATTCTGTACTGACCTTCTTTGCCTTGCTTAAGGTCATCATATGTTCCGACCCACGCTACCCAGCCTTCGCTGAACCAGCTTGCAGAGCCGTCAAAATACTTTTCTTTCTTTGCTTTATCGCGTTCAATTGAACGGAAGGTGATGAAAAGTCTGCCGTCTTTTGTGTAATCAGCCTTATGCCTTTCGCCGTTGAGTGCCGAGGGAACGAAAACGGGCTTTGACCAGGTTTTACCCTCATCCTTTGTGAACGAGATAATTGAATTATAATTTTTATTATTGCAACGTGCAATCAGGCAAAGCTCATCGCCCTTTCCTTCGTCAGAACGTATAACCTCAACCTCACACATATTTGCGGTTTTTTCAATCTTTCTGTATTTGGAAAAATAAGGCACGGGCTCGCTCCAGACCGCTTTGCCGTTTTCAAATGAAAGAATTGTTTTGAAATTGACAAACTGCGGATTATGGAAAAACGCCATCCACTTATCAACAAATTTTCCGTTTTCCTTGAGTCTTGTCAGCGATGCCATCGCAACGATGGTAATAACGTTATATCCCTGCTTCTTTGAAAAAACGGTTTCGAATTCCGACCATGTTTTGCCTTCGTCATCGGAAAGCGAAAAATTGAATCCGCCGATTGTACCCTTTCCGTCGTGCCAATCGGGATTGCCCGCAACAAGAAGAATCTTATCGGGTGTGCCGTCGGAAAACTCAAGACGGTAAACGGTGGGGGTTTCTCTTGAATTCGCCCACGAGGCAGGCTGATTATCGATATTTTTATCATATGTCAGACCGCCGTCGGTGCTGATTTTGCCGCGGATTGCGCCCTTGCCGTGACCCGAGGGATAAACGGTCATCAGACTGCCGTCTTTGAAAAGAACGGAGTCGGGATGGCCGAGATAATCAAGTGCGTTGTCAACAACCTGAAAATCATACAGATAAGAAAGCTCTTCGGGAATTCCTGCAGGTTTTTCATCAAGTCTGATGCAGGGAATTGTGTAATCCCCCGCTCCGTTTTTATATTTTGGAGAAAAGATATTGAAAAGCATATTATTTCACCTTTACTCTGAAAACTCTGACACCGTGAGCAGGCACATCGGCTTCGATTTTATCCTTGACAGCCGTTGTTTCTCCGCCCCATAAATCACGGGCAGCGTATTCATCCGCTCTTTGAGTTGCAACAAATGACTTTGAAATAATTTCGTTCATCGTAACGCTCATTTCAGTTGAGGAGTTTGCTTTGTTGAAGAAGCAAACCGCAAATTCATCACCCTCAAGAGGCTTGAGAAGAACGTCCTCGGCGCCGTTTGTTTTGATTCTCCTGCATTGTACTCCGAGAGAATCCTGATCAACGGCAATAAGTTCCTTATTTGAGATGATTTTAAAGGTAGGATTTTCGCTGTCAACCGTGCCGTCTGCCTTAATCAGCTTTCTGATATCGTTGCCGAGAATCAGCGGAGCTGCCATCATACACCATAAGGTGAAATGGCTCTTGTTTTCCTCATAAGTCAGCGAACCGTTGCCGACCTCGAGCATATCGGGGTCATTCCACGAGCCGACTCCCGCATATCTGTGAAGAAGGACGTTCAATTCATAAATACCGAGCACCGACGACCATACGGGTCGGATATCGGGTGTTGTGCGCCAGAGATTGCCCGCTTTTCTGCCCCATCTCCACGGGAAGTTTCTGCCCCATTCGCAGATTGAATAGATAATCGGCTTTTCGGAGACACCGTTCTTTTCCGCATATTCTTTTGTTGCTCTCTTCAGCTCTGCACCCATATTTGTGTACTGAATTGCGGCGCTGTCCTGCCTTGAAGCAACGGGATTATAAATTCTGAGTGTGTTAACGCCCTTACAGAGCTTTATAACGACCTGATGCCTGCCTTCGGGAGTAAATCCCTTCGATGCGGGAAATACCGTTTTAAAGACCTCTGAGCCGTTAACTTCAATTTCCGCATATCTGTTGCTGTTGCTCTTTTTATGAACGCAAAAAGTAAGAATATATTCGCCGTCATCTTCCGCAACAACGTTTCTGAATTCGCAGGCGCCGCCGTTTGACGAAAGTCCGTCGATATATTTTCCGCTCGGAAGCGATGATTCGGCAACAAGCTTTGCACCGCCGCTGAGCACGGCTTCGCCCGCAAGATAAGTCCTTTCATCGGATGATCCCTTTGCGGAAACGGTAATTTTTTCGATTTTGGGCGCTTTCGACGGAATCGGAACATTGTGACAGAAGTCATATTTGAAATATTCCACGCCCCACTCGGCAAATGTATCTGCGTCAACTGCTTCATATCCGAGGCTTGCGGGCAGATCTTCGCAAGTGAGAGTGCCGTTTGAACTGTAAATTCCGAGCTTCAGACCGAGATTATTGACCTTTTCAGCCAAAGCTTTTATTCCGCTCGGAAAAGTGACAAAATCGCTCTGAAGCCTGCCGTCTTTATCTCTCATCGAAGATTGCCAGCAGTCATCGATATTGACATAAATATAGCCGCAGTCAGCAAGTCCGCTGTCTCTGAGAGCCTTTGCTGTATCATAAATAAGATTTTCGTCGATTTTGTTTCTGAATGTATTCCAGCTTGACCAGCCCATAGGCGGAGTCAATGCGGCGGAATTGTCATAAACGGTGTCAACGGGATAATTGAGTCTGAGCTTGTTGCCCTTATCCTGAAGAACTTTATAGACTGTTGCAGCACCTGCCGCAAGAAGAGCCGCAGAAATAAGCTTTGACATTTTATCCATCCTTTCGAAAGAACGTTAGATTTTATTCAGCAGGCTTTAAATACGGAATATAATACGTGAATCCGTCTGCATTGCCGACTTTTGAAAACGACTGAGGATCAATTGTTTCGGTATTATAAACGGTTATATTCTGGAACTGATAAAGAGGCCATTCAACAGCTTCATCCATAACAAGAGTCATAAGCTGCGAGGTCATCTTTGATTTATCCGCAAAACCGACAGCCGAGCGGATATTCAGCGTCAGATTATCGATTTCATCGGACTTCATTCCTGTTTTATTTTCGGAGCCCAAAGAGTTGAAATAATCATATTTATCGCACGTTGCGCCGTCATAGACTCTTTCGAGCCAGATATGCGCATTGCCCGACATAATTGCGGCATTCATTGTTTCTTCATCCGAAATTATGATTTCAAGAGCAATCCCCTTTTCCGAAAGAATATTTTTATATTCATTGAGAACGGCATACTCAAGATCGTCTTCGGTTCCGCAGTAATATGCAGTCAGTTTATTCATCGGAGTCTGACTGAGCTTGCTGTAAATCGAGAATGAGGATTCATCGTAATATGGCTTTTCAACATCATCGGGGTATTCGTTGAATCTGATGCTGATCGGCGACAGAACACGGGTATAATATGAACCGACAATGCTGTCAACCGCACCAGAGGGATTGCAGACGCCCATAAGAGCGATTCTTGCATTTTTGTCAAGACTGCGAGAATTGAAAAACATCGAAATATAATAGTCGCAGTTGCCGATGAAATATTGAACGGGAGCATCTTTGATTTTATTGATATTATCTGAATTAACGAGAGTGCTGACAACGTCAACCTTACCCGAAATTACGTTTTCAACGGGATTTTTGCGCGAATCTTTCAGATCAATGAATTTAATTGTTCTGAACCCTTTTTCATCGCTGTAAAAATCGTTCAGCGACATTGTCACTTCCGATTCTTCCTTTTCGGCGATAATATACGGACCCGAGCCGACGCTGAAAAACTCGGTTTCTTTTACTTTTTCGGCTGAGCCTTTGATATAGTCGGTTGAGTAAGAGCTTTTAGGGATAATGAGTGCATTAATTTCTGAAATCGCATTGATATTGCGGGAATTGAACAGAATTGAGCAGGTATAATCGTTGATTTTTTTGATGCCCGATATTTCGGTAACATCGGTGCCGTCCGAATAATTGTCTTTTAGATAATTTTTGTAAAGCAAATCACGGTACCACATTTCGGGGTTATAGGCATTCGGATTCTTCTCCGCCTCTGCCTGAGCAACAAGCTTCAGCCACGCTTCGTCCGAGGGATTCTGCGAAATCTTTGTAACTTCATTTGCATATCCGAGATTTGTAACATAATCTTTCCAGATAACGCCCGAAGGTGACTTGGAATCGATTCCGTCATATTTGCCTTCAAGCTTTGTTGCAACAAGATATTTTGTGTAATCATCAACGGAAATGGTGGTCAGTGAATATTTACCGGCAACCGTTGACTCGATATCCGAAATTGATTTTGTGAATTCTTTATCATCAAAATAATATTCTTTAAGACCGACAATATCGTTGAGATACCAGTCTTTGTAAGTGCCGTCATAGGTCGCATCGGAAATGAAATAATAAAAAGAAATTACATCGTCAATGGTTATGTGACTGCCGTCCGAGAAAAACATATCGTCATTGACAGCAACGGTATATTTGACCTGATTTTCGCCGACATATTCATAGGAAATGCTTCCGCTGTGGTTAAG